>JBAVBF010000546.1:0-8109 GCA_049586115.1 Thermoanaerobaculia bacterium
CGTCCTCCGCCGCTACGCGGCTCCGGCGGCTCAGGATGACAGGCGTTCTCACGATAAAGTGTCGAGCCATGATCCGCGTCCGATTCGCGCCGTCTCCGACCGGCCACCTCCATGTCGGCGGCGCGCGCACGGCGATCTTCAACTGGCTGTTCGCGAAGCACCACGGCGGCACGTTCATCATTCGCGTCGAGGATACCGATCAGGCGCGTTCGACTCGCGAGTCCGAGGCGATGGTGCTCGACGATCTGCGCTGGCTTGGCTTGATGTGGGACGAAGGTCCGGACGCCGGCGGGCCGCATGCGCCGTATCGGCAGTCCGAGCGGGTCGAGCGATATGGCCAGGTTGCGCGCGAGCTGATTGCGCGCGGCATCGCGTATCGCTGCTATTGCACCGAGGAAGAGCTCGAGGCGAAGCGGAAGATTGCGGAGGGGGAGAGCAGGCCGCCGCACTACGACCTCACCTGCTGGATCAATCGCCGTGATGACGAGAGCGTCCCGCACGCGATCCGGTTTCATGTTCCCGACGACGGCGACGTCACGATCGATGACGCGATCCGCGGCGAGGTGACGTGGAAGCGGGAATCGCTCGGCGATTTCATTCTGGTCCGGTCCGACGGGCTGCCGACGTACAACTTTTCCGTGGTCGTCGACGATCACGACATGGAGATTACGAACGTCATTCGCGCCGAGGAGCATTTGACGAACACGCATCGCCAGGTGCTGGTGTATCGGGCGATGGAGTGGGCGATCCCGCAGTTCGCGCACGTCTCTCTGATCCTCGGGCAGGACCGGACCAAGCTTTCGAAACGCCATGGCGCGACCTCGGTGGCCGCGTATGCCGAGGCCGGGTTTCTCGCCGAGGCGATGGTCAACTACTTGACGTTGCTGGGCTGGTCGGCGCCGGATGGGCGCGACATCTTCGACCGCGACTATGCAATCGCGAACTTCGCGCTCGACCGCGTCAACTCCGCGCCGGCGGTCTTCGATCCGCAGAAGTTCGAATGGCTGAACGGGCAGTACATCCATTCGATGTCCGCCGCGGAGCTGCGGCCGTTGGTCGTGAATGCGATCGGATTCGATGCGCCGTGGCTGGAGGAAGCGATCGATGTCGTGAAGACGTCGGTCCATCTGCTGCCGCAGTTCAAAGAAACGATTCGTTTCGTGACGGACTACACGCCGCCCGAGATCGATCGCGAGTTTGCCGTCGCGGTTGCGAACGATCTTCGCGAGCACGGCGCGCCGCTCGATGCGGACGCGGTCAAGGCGATGAACGAGCGGTTGAAAAAATCGACCGGCCGCAAAGGCAAAGAGCTGTTCATGCCGCTGCGATTGATGCTGACCGGCGTGGATCACGGCCCCGAGCTCGTGCGCGCAATTCCACTTCTCGAACGCGCCAGCGAGTCCGACCCGCGCGTGCTCTCGCCGCTCGCGCGCACTGACAAGTGTATTGAGCAATGTATTCGCTGATCCGCAAGCTGCTCTTCCAGCTCGACGCCGAAGATGCGCACGAGCTGGCGGTGCGGCAGATGATCGCCCTCCAACAAATCCCGATCGTCCTGCGCGCCATCGAGCGCTTCTGCGCGCCGCCGCCAAGCGCACGCCGCGAGTTGATGGGACTGACGTTTCCATCGCCGATCGGAATCGCTGCCGGCTTCGACAAGAACGGATTGCTGATGCCGATGATGGCCGCCCTCGGCTTCGGATTCGTGGAAGTAGGAACGGTCACGCTCCGTCCACAACCCGGCAATCCGCGCCCGCGGCTCTTCCGCTATCCCGAGCACCACGCGCTGATCAATCGGCTGGGTTTCAATAACGACGGCGCGGACGCCGTCGCGGAGCGGCTGAAGTCGTTGCGGAAAACGGTCCCGCTCTTCGTCAACATCGGAAAAAATCGCGACGTCCCGATCGATGCTGCCGCCGACGATTACGGCGCCTGCGCGATGAAACTGGCGCCGTACGCGGATGCGGTCGTCGTCAATCTGTCGTCGCCGAATACGCCGTCGCTTCGCGAGCTGCAACGCCCCGAACATCTCGAACGCATTCTCGCCGCTGTCGGCCCGGCGATTGTGAAAATCGCTCCCGACATCGACGACGTGATGCTCGGCGAAATCTGCGACGTCTGCGCGAAACGCGCGCGCGGCATGATCTGCACGAACACGACGATCGCGCGGCCGTTCGCGTCGAACGAAGCGGGTGGACTCTCTGGTGCGCCGCTAATGGAAGTTTCGACGTCGATTCTTGCGAAAGTGCGCAGGCATGTAGGTCCAAACTATCCGCTCATCGGCGTCGGTGGCATCTTCACCGCCGATGATGTCACCGCGAAATTCACCGCTGGCGCGAACCTTGTGCAGATCTACACCGGCTTCGTGTATGAAGGGCCGCTGATGGCGCGGCGACTGGCGAGAACCACATGATCATCTACGGCGTCAATCCGATTCTCGAGGCCATCCGCTCGCATCCGGAACGCATTCGGTACGTCGGCGTCGCGCGCGAAGAGACGGCGCGGCATCAGCGGCTGACCGGGGAGGCGAAGCGCGCCGGCGTGGCGGTGCGGAATCTGGCGCTCGATCAGATCGACCGGCTGGCCGGACGCGGCGTGCACAACGGCGTGGTGGCCGAGGTGTCGGAGACGGCGTATGCCGATTTCGACGAGCTCGTGGAGAAGGAAGAGACGAACTTCGTGCTCCTCGTCGACTCGATCACCGATCCGCAGAACTTCGGCGCCATCCTGCGCGTCGCGGATGGGTTCGGCGTCGATCTCGTGGTCATCCCGGAGCACGACAGCGTCGGACTCACGCCCGTGGCCGTGAAGGCGTCCGCCGGCGCGTCGGAGTGGGTGCAGGTGGCACAGGTGACGAATCTTTCGCGCGCCATCGAGACGCTGAAAAAGGGCGGCTACTGGATTTACGCCGCGGCGGAGAACGGCGAGCCTCCCGATGCGATCGACTTCACGGGCAAGGTCGCGCTCGTGGTCGGTAACGAGGGCAAAGGAATCCGGCGCAACGTCCTCGAGCACTGCGACCGCACCGTTACGATTCCGATGCGCGGTCACATCGAGTCGTTCAATGTGGCGACGGCGGCGGCCATTCTCTGCTACGAAGTCCGCCGGCAACAGCGATGACGAGCAGCGCGGCGACCGTGAGCAGCGAAACGATCCCGCAGATGACGATGAGCGGATTGCGGTAGCGCAACGTGACGTGGTGAGGGCCTCGCGGGATCGTCAGACCCTGGAACGCGATGTTGGCGGCGTAGAGCGATGCCGGCATCCCGTCGATCGTCGCGCTCCAGTATTTGTGCCGCGTGATGCTCATGATCAACGCGGCGCTGCCTGCCGATTCCACGTCGATGTCGATGTCGTTGCCATGCTCGTTGACGCGCAGCACGCGGCCGGGCGCCGGCGCGAATGGCTGCTGCACGAAGGCCGCGAATCGCGGCACGTCCGGATCCATGATCCGGGCCGCGGGCAGGAGCTGCCGCGCGAAGTAGTAACGATTGCCGGGAAAGGGCTGGATGCGAACCGGATCGTTCGCCGAACGCGCATCGCGCAAAAGGACCACGTGCGTGATGCCTGCAAACGAGGCCAGCCTCTGCAGAAGATCGTCGCGGCCGAGTCGGCGGGCCTTCCAGAAAAGCAACTCAAGCTCCGCTGACGGAAGCAGATCGGTCGCGGCGACGTCGATTTCCAGCGCGGACTCGATACCCCAGGCGGTCTGAATCTCCGGCATCAGGCTGTTTCGCAGCCGCCACTCGCTCTCTTCCTGCGAAATGCGCGCGGCGCCGGTGAGGTATTTCCATGCGGCATCGTTGAAGATCCGTACGGGTCCATGTTGTGCGCGAAGGTTGATCGCGAGAGGCGGCGGCGCGTAGAACGATTCGTCCAGGCGCGGAGCGACGGAGCGGATACGCGAGCCGAGGTCGACGGCCACGAAGAGCGCGAGCAGTGCGAAGCAGAGGCGCGTGCGGTCGCGGAGCGCCAGGATCAATACGAGAACGATCGACGTGAAGAAGGACGCGAGTGCGCCGGAGCGCGCCGCAATGAGCGTCTGCTCGACGTCTACCGTCTTCGGCTCGAGGACGTTCGGGAACATCGGCGAAAACGCGAACGCCAGCACGGCGGCCGCGATCACGAAGAACGCGATCGAAGTCAGGAACGCCACGCGCCGGAAGCGGGCGTCGCGCAGAAACTCGTCAGCGGCAATGGCCGCGAAGATCGTCAGAACGAAGATCGCCGTGATGAAAAACTTCTCCGGATAACGCAGCGAGCGCACGCCGAGCTTGTAGAGCAGCGGAATCACCGGTCCGTGTTTTCCGAGCGCGACGACGTAGCTCAGCAGCGAGACGACCGCCACAAACGCCCAGCCGCGAATGCGACGCACGAAGCCGGTGACGATCAATGCCGCGGCGAACAGACCCGCGTAGATGCTGAAGAGCCACGGGAGTTTTGACGGGTGATCGGACGCCCAGAAGTAGATGACGTCAGGCGCGAAGTTGCCGAACGCGTTCGCGTTGACAAACTCGAGCGGCCGCGCCGGAAACAGCGACCATGTCATGATGTCGCCATACGTCAGCGAATGTCCTCGGCTTGAATCGCGCAGGTGGTCGAGCGCCGGAACGATTTGCGCCAGCCCCACCAGCAGCGCGATCGCGCAGATGGCGGCCGTGGGGATGAGTGCTCTGACGCTGCGCCAGCGATAGACGCCGTACGCAGCGAGCAGCGCGCCGCACTGCAGGATCACCGACTGTTCGCCGATGAGCAGGATCAGCCCGAGGATGAGCGTCGCCAGAGCGAAATCGCGAAGCTTGCGTTCTCGAAAAAATCGCCGGGCGAAGAGCGCAAGCCACGGCATCCAGCTGACGGCGTAGAGCACGGTCACCAGATTGTTGAGCGACATCATGAGCCCGCCGAGGGCAAACGAAATCGCTCCGAAGGCTGAGGCGGCGGGCGAGAGCCGGAGTGAGCGCAGCAGGAAGAAAAAACCGGTCGCGGCGATCAGGTAGTGAAGGATGACGATCAACGCGAAGGGCTTAAATCCGTCGAAGGCGATGGCGAGCCACGGGAGTGGATAAAGCGCCGCGTACGCCGGATTGGCCGCCAACGGCTGACCGGCCGAGAAAAAGGGATTCCAAAACGGGAACTGTCCCGCGCGGACAACATGCCGCAATGCCGCGAACGATGGATAGAAGCCGAGGACCACGTCGCGGGCGTAGAAGACCTTGCCGAGGACGATGACGTCCGCAAACGCCGCGAGGACGCACGACGCGACGACCGCCGGAGCCACAACGTCTGCCTTTCGCGACACGCCTCAGTATGCCCGATCGAAGCGTCACGCGGCAGTTGAGGGAGCGCGTCGCGGAACGGCGGCGACGGCGATCGTTGCGAGCAGCGCGGCGATCGAGATCCAGCCGCAGATTACGATCACCGGATTCCGGTAAACCAACTCCAGGTGATGCCGTCCGCGCTCGATGACCACTCCCTGGAACGCCACATTCGCCGGATGGAGCGTTGCGGGCGCGCCGTCGATCGTGGCACTCCAGTACTTGTGACGGGTGACGGCGAGCGACAGGAACGACCTTCCGCTGGCGTCGACGTCCACGGCCACTCGATTCGGCGATACGCGCGACGCGATGACTCGCGCGGGAGCGGGCGGCAAAACGGCGTCGGTGAACGTCGTTCGCGGCGAAAGGCGCTGGGTCGAAGCGAGGACGCGGCCCGTGTCTGCGAGGGGGAGAAGGCGGTCGGCAATGTAAAACGGTCCGGCGTTTCGCGTGGCCACGAATTCGACCGGATCGATGGTGTCGAAGCGCGACGGATCGGCGAGGACGGCGGGGTCGTAATCCTTCTGAAATCCGACGTGCGTGACGCCGCTCATCTGCAGCAGAAGCGGGAGGCGGGTGGCGAGCCGTGGATGGGTCAGCGCTGCGTTGAAGAGATTTTCGAAGTGCACCGTCGGCAGCAGATGCGTCGAGGTGACGTCGAGGTCTAGCATCCCCTCGAAGCCCCACGTCATCTCCGACGACGGAATCATTCCGTTGCGAACGATCCAACGCTGCACGCCGAACGGCAGCGGCTTCCTTTCCGTGACTGTGCGCAGCCGGCCCGCGTAACTGTAGATGCGGACAGGATCGGTGCCCGCCAGCGCTCGTGCCGCGGGCGGCGGTGTGTAGAAATCGGCGGTGGTGCGAGGCATGGTGGAGGTGACGCGCAGGCCGAGGTCGACGACCGCGGTGGCGGCGAGGAGGAGCAGGCGGAGCCGCGGTGCGAGCCGGGTGGCGCGGAAGATCGTGATGGCCATGATGGTGAAGACGAGCGTCATCAGCATTCCGTGCCGGAAACGACTGGCGAGAAAGGGATCGATCGACGGCAGCCGCCAGAGGCGCGCGAAACGCTCGTTTGTGGTCACGAAGATGATGGGGAGCGTGATCGCCGCGATCACCAGACCGATGCGAAAGGCGGCGCGCTGCATCGCCGCATCGCGCAGAACGGCATCGGCGTTGACCATGGCGAATGCCGACAGTGCAAAGATGCCTGCCACCGCGAATTTTTCGGGGTAGCGCAACGAATGCATCCCTAGTCGATAGCACAGCGGAAAGAGCGGGCCATACTTGCCCATGGCCATCGCGAACGACACGACGGCAACAAGCGCCGTGAGTCCCGCGCCGCGTATTCGTCGTAGAAATCCGGCGCCCACCAGCAACACCGACACGATTCCCGGGTAGATGCTGAAGTAGAACGGGATGCCTTCCTCCGGATAGAGACGGTTGGAGCCCCACGACAAAATCGCGTCGGGGGTGGCCGATCCGAACGCGGCGGGCCAGATCAACTCCGCGAGGCGAACGGGCGGCATCGACCAACGCGTAGCAACCGCCAGGCTGAGGGGCACCGCGCGGCCGGAATCGCGCTGGAAATCAAGCGCCGGGATGAGCTGGACGGCGGCGATGGCGCAGGCGATGAGGCCCGCGGCGACGCAGCTGGCGAGAGCGCGTCGCCATGCTCCCGTCCGGCGCGCGTGATGGATCGCATACGCGACGAGCAACGCGCACGTCTGCATCATCATCGAGACGTCCGCGGCCAGAAAAATCATGGCCAGCGGAAGCGCGACAAACGCCAATCGCCGGACGCCGCCATCCATCAGGTAGCGGCGAAAGGTGAAGCCAACCCACGGCAGCCAAGCCGCGGAAAAGAGGAACGGCAGCAGGTTCGAGAGGGCCAGCATCAGCCCGCCGAGGGCCCACGCCAGGCCGCCGTAGGCGGAAGCAATGCGGCTTAGCCCGAGCGCGCGGCCGAAGAGGTACATGCCCAGAGCCGCGATCAGGTAGTGAAGGACGATCTCGAGATGAAACATGTCGCGGAGCGGGCCGAGCGCGACTAGCCACTGCAGCGGATAAAACGCTTCGTAGCCCGGATTTGCGGCCAGCGGCTGGCCGCCGGAGGCGAAGTGATTCCAGAGCGGAAGCGCGCCGGCGCGGAGGATGGTGCGCAACACGGCGCGCTCGGGGTAGTAGACGAGCGGGATGTCGCGCGTGTAGAGGTTGAGCCCGGCGAGCAGGATGTCGAAGAAGAAGAACGTGACGATGCCCAGCAGCCCGGCCACCGTCAGACCCTCTCGCGCGCGCGGGCTGAGCATCGCGCCGAGTATAGCCAGCGGACCGCATCACGCGGCCGCATCGAATCCGAAATAACCCCCTCTTGCGTCCCGTTAGGCCCTCTGCTATAACCCACGGTTCCTCGGCCTCCGCCGTCTGAGCTTCCACCCTTTGCTTAGCGTCGAATGGCTGTTTGTGTCTTTGAAATCTAGCGGTTTGTCGCTGGCGTAGCTCAGTTGGTAGAGCAGCTGATTTGTAATCAGCAGGTCGCGGGTTCGAGTCCCATCGCCAGCTCCAGCGGCAGTCGTTCACGGAGAGATGGCTGAGTGGTTAAAAGCAGCAGACTGTAAATCTGCCGGTCTAATGACCTACGGAGGTTCGAACCCTCCTCTCTCCACCAAATTCAAGCAGAAACGCGGGAGTAACTCAGTTGGTAGAGTCACAGCCTTCCAAGCTGTTGGTCGCGGGTTCGAGCCCCGTCTCCCGCTCCAAGAAAAAGCAACAAGCCCTCTTAGCTCAGGGGTAG
>JBAVBF010000547.1:0-10711 GCA_049586115.1 Thermoanaerobaculia bacterium
CGTACGCGTTGCCGGAGGTCACGGCAATCATGTCCAGCGGGGCGCCCGAGGGAGACAAGCGTTCCGCGTAGACATTGAGGTTAGTGGTCCACACGATGAGCGTTTCGGATGGCCTGTAAGCGATCGCCATCGACTGAACGTACGTCTGATCCAACGCACCGCCTGCGCCCTCGATCGGCGCCCCGGCGGCACTCGCCACTCGCCACCCGATCGTGTTGTGACTTTGCACGGGCTCGATCCACGCCGCCGTGAAGCCGGAACCATTCCCCGTCACGAACGGCGATATTTGATTCGCGGTCTGCGGCGACGTTGTCAAATCGTGGCCGGCGCCGAAGAGCGACAGCGGAAAGAGGACGCTGAACAGCGAGAGAACGACCCGGGACATCGTGGGCGATGCGTTCACTACTGCACTGCCCGCCTTCGCGGCAATGGCAGCTCCGATGCGAAGTAGAACCGCGCGCGGTCGATCATCCACACCGTGCTGAACTCGGTCGTCACGATGGCCGTATCGCCCGCCGAATTTGAGGCAATCGCGATCGACGGTGGCGTGCCGAAGACGATCGTGTTTGCCGCTCCGGCGGTGGCGATTCCGTACGGCTCTCCCGCTCGTGTGACACGGGCTACGCCGACGAGCGCGTCGCCGGTACGCCACGCCAGGATGTACGACGTACCGTCGAACGCGAGCGCGTCGAACGATACTCGCCGGCTGTTGGCGACAATTTTCGGCGCGTCGGCGGCAAGTGCCGCGTCATCGTGAACGACGGCGGCCACGATGTCGTCGCCAAGTCTGGAGCCGACCACGCATTCACGGTCGCTGCAGGCGATCGCGGCATCCATCCCTCCCTCGACCGCGACGATCGTGTGCGCATCGAGCGGCGCGCCGAGCGGAGAGGTGCGAAGAACGCGCACCCGCCATGCGAGCGGGGAACCGCCAGCCACGGCCTGTTCCGCCAGGTCGTAGGCGACGAGGAAGTGGCGGCCGTTCCAGGCAATCATGGGACGTCCGGGGTATCCAAACTCTTCGGGCAACTCCGAGATGGCTGGCGTCAGCAGCTGCTCCGGACCTTTCGTGCCGTCGCTGGCGAGCGTCGCGCCAGCCAGGGAATTCACATTGCAGGCAACTCCGCTGCAGAGCTCCCACGCCACGAGAAAACGGCCGCCGCCGAACGCAACCGACGGAGTCCGCCCGGTGTGGGTAATGACGAACGCCGCGGGATCGATCGCTGTGCCGTCGCGCGCGTACCGTCGGCCCATCACGACATGCTCCGGGGAGGTGGCCGACTCGAAAACGACCAGATAGACGCCTCCGCCGAATGCCACCGAGGGGCTGTACAAGGGGAAGGTGGACGGAGGCGCAGAAGACTCTGCGACGACGAGACCCGTGCCGTCGAGCGGCAATCCGGAGCGCGTCATGCGGCTGGCCATGATCGTGGCCGTCGTGGAGGTCGTTTCGATCCAGGCACCGAAAAAGTCGACACCATCGCTCGCTACCGATGGAGTCATCTGACGCACGGCGGTGGCAACGATGTCGTAGGTGGCCGGAGGAGCGATGCCGCTGTCGGTGATCGCCGCGGAGATTTCGATGAGATTTCCGTTCACTTCATTCCGGTACGCGAGCAGGACGAGCGTGCGCGACGTCGCAGCGGCGGCGGCGTAGGAGCCGTTGAGGAGAAGCGTCGGACTGGCCTCGCGCGGCGCTCCGGTACCGTCGAGACGAATGGCGAAGACGCGTCGTTGGGAGGACGTACCGTCCACATTGGTATTCAGGAGCAGGATGAAACCGCCGCCGGATGGCAGCAGAGCGATTCTTGTAGTTCGTTCGCTGCCGGAGTACAGGATCAGGTCAGGATCGGCCGATCCTCCGTGCAGCGCGGCCGTGTGCACGAAGGCCGAACCTGACGTCGTCCATGCAGCGACCGTCCGGCCTGAGACGTTCGTCGCGATCGAGACCAGGTATCCACCCACCTGATTGCCCGGCGTGAAAAGATCGATCTTGCCCATGACCTGGCCGGCGGCGCTGATCCGCAACGCATAAATGCCATTGATCGCTCCGCCGACCAGGACCGTGAACCCGCCGTCCGCCGAAGCAGCGACGTCGGTCGCGGCGGAGAAGGAAGAGTCGGGAACCGGCAGCGTCGTGGTTGCGAGCAGATGCCCGTTTCGGTCGACGACGTACCCTTTGACGCTGCCGGCGAACGCGGCGAGCAGGAAGAAGTTTGTGCCGTCGAACGCGGCTCTGGTGAAAAACAGCGGCCGGTCGAAGACGACGTTGCGCCGGACTGCTCCATCCGCATCCAGCTCGGTGATGGCATTTTCCGAAAGCGCAAAGTAGCCTTCGCCGTTCGGAAACAACGTTCCGCTGGACTGGAACATCGATGATGCGGGCAATCGCGGCACGCCGTCGGCGTCGGCGGTCGTGCCGTAAGCGCGCGTTTGCGAGTCATAAAGCGTATCCCACCGGAGAATGAATCCTTTTTCCGTCGCACCAGCCGCGTACGATTGTGCGCTGTAGTTTGGCGTGGCGCGGCGCACAGGCGTGATATCGCGGCCGATGGCGAACGATGGGAGCGGCGCAAGAAGCGCGAGAGCGAGCAGTGGTCCTGTTGTCGCGCGGAAGTTTGACGTCATCAAGATCTCCATTTCACATCGCTCAGAGTGTCGCCCTCCTTCGCGCAGGGCAACTCCGACGCGAAGTACGACCGCGCGCGGTCGATCAACCAGACCATGTTGAATTCGAGGTCACGATGGCGGTATCTCCGGGCCGACCGGAAGGCTGCGAGCAGGGCGCAGCGACCACAATCGCCCGGAGGAGTTCAGCCCTGCGTCGCAGCATCATGCGGATATAGCATAAAACTCTCAACAGGGAAACGATTATTTAGAGATCGTTGAGGAAGCTGTCCGCCGGTGCGGCGGCGTCATATTCCGCCTGCAGATCCGTCTTGTGCTTCCACTCGATCTCGGCCAGCTCCATGAATAGCGCGCCGAGTTTTGTGTCGGGGACGCGTTCGGCCATGAAGCGGAAGTAGCTCTCCGAATCGCGTTCGCGTTCGAGGGCGTGCTTGAGCGCGCGGCTCAGATCGAGGTCGACGAGATCGAGCGGCAGTTCGATCGTGGCCGGCAGCGGCTCGGCGGCGGCGCGGCCGACTTCCTCGCGGTACTTGCGCTCCATCTTCGCGCGATGGACCAGCTCCGCGTCGGCCAGCTCCAGCATCCGTTTGCGTGTTTGCGGATCAGCCGCTCGCTCGGCCATGGCCTGGTAGTAGGCGCGCGTTTCGACTTCGGATTGAATGGCCTTGCGCAGGACCTCTTCGACCGTCGTCTCGAGCGGTTTCATGGAGCGGCGCTATTGCGCGTCCCCGCCGCGGAAAACGTCCGGGTTCGGCGGAGCGTCGTCCTCAAACGGCGCGCTGCGAAGCTGCTGGCCGATGCCGGTGCCGCCGGCAGTGCCGTGCTTCTCGATCGAACCGTAGTACGGACGCCATCCCATCGGACCGACCGGGAAATTCGGCGGGACGACCAGATCGCGCAGACCGACCACCGAGCGCGCGCGTGTATCGATCGCCATCTCGTAATCGCGAGTCATGTAGATCGCATCCTCGGGACACGCATCGACGCAATAGCCGCAGAAGATGCAGCGCAGCAGATCGATGTCGTAGCGCACCGGGAACTTCTCGCGCGTCCGCTCGTCCTCGCCCGCTTCGATCGTGATGCACTCGGCGGGACATGCGGTCGAGCACATGTAGCAGGCCACGCAGCGCGTCGTGCCGTCTTCGCGCGTCGTCAGAATGTGCCGTCCGCGGAAGCGTTCGGAGTAGACGCGCTTGACCTCGGGATACGAGATCGTCGGCAGCTTCTTGAGGTTGAAGAGATTGTGAAGCAGGTGGCCGATCGTCACCATCATCCCGGCGATGACCTGCGGGAGGTAGAGGCGGTCGAGGACCGTGAGCGGCGTCCGCTCGACCCGTACGACACCTGGCCTGACACGTGTGAGGTTCATCGGTTAGTGGTCCAACTCTCCGGCGATGATGTTCAGCGAGCCGAGCGCCGCGACCGCGTCGGGGATCGTCTGGCCCGTGATCATCTCGCCGAACGCTGAATAGATCTGGAAACAGGGCGGACGGCAACGCACGCGATACGGATTCTTCGTGCCGTCGGAGACGACGTAGAAACCCAACTCGCCATTGCCGCCTTCTACCTGGAAGTACGTTTCGCCGACCGGCGGCTGGATGCCGTGCATGATCAGCTTGAAGTGGTAGATGAGCGATTCCATCTCGTTGTAGACCTTCGATTTCGGCGGCAGCGCGACGTACGGATTGTCGACGATGACAGGCCCTTCCGGCAGTCCGCGGTCGATGGCCTGCTGCAGGATTTTCAGCGACTGCCGCATCTCTTCCATCCGCACCAGGAAGCGCGCGTAGGTGTCGCCTCCCTCGGCGATCGGCACGTCGAACTCGTACGTCTCGTACCCGAGGTACGGGTTCGCTTTGCGGATATCGAAGGGAACGCCGCAGGCGCGCAGGCACGGCCCGGTGAAGCCGTAGTTGATCGCATCCTCGGCGCTGATCGGCGCGACGCCGACGACGCGGTCGAGGAAGATCTTGTTCCGGTCGACGAGCTTCTCCACGTCGTTGATGAACTTCGGCATCATGTCGACGAGACGCTGCGATTTTTCGAGGAAGTCGGGCGGGACGTCGACGGCCAGTCCGCCGATGCGCGTGTAGCTCGGCAGCAGACGCGCGCCGCAACACGCTTCGATGAGTCCGTAGATTTCTTCGCGCGGCTGGAAGAGGTACCAGAAATTCGTCAGCGCGCCCATGTCGACGAGGTTCGTGCCGATGCAGACGAGGTGATCGGCGATGCGCATGAACTCCGACAGCATCAGGCGGATGTGCTGCGCGCGGGCCGGAACGTCGATGCCGAGGAGCTTTTCGACGGCCATGCAATAGCCGACGTTGTTGATGATGGCCGAACAGTAGTTGAGGCGATCGGTGTACGGAATCACCTGTTGATAGGTGTGCGTCTCCGACATTTTCTCGAAGCAGCGGTGCAGATATCCGATCTCCTGATCGGCACCGATGATCGTCTCGCCGTCAAGGGTCACTACGATGCGTAGAGTTCCGTGCGTGGCTGGATGGGACGGTCCTAGGTTGAGCGTGACGCGTTCGTAATCGGTGTCGACGTTCTCGAAACGGGGATCGATGACCGGCGTGATCTTGGCGACGTCCTTCTCTGTCAGCAGCCAGCGCTGCGCCGGATCGTAATCTTTCCGCAGCGGATGGCCCTGAAACGCTTCGTGCGTGAGGATGCGGCGCAGGTTCGGATGGCCGTCGAAGACGATGCCGTACATGTCGAACACTTCGCGCTCGTACCAGTTCAGCCCTTTGAAAATGCCTGTTCCGGTCGGAATCGGCTCGTCCTCGCCGACGCGAACCTTGAGGCGAATGCGTTCGTTGTTCTTAAGGGAGTAGAGCTGGTAGATGACGTCGAAACGCTTCTCGCGCTTCGGATAGTCGACCGCGAAGAGATCGAGCGGCATGGTGAAGGCGAGATCGGCGCTCTCTTTCAAGGCGCGCAGGACGTCGATGATGCTGTCCTTGGCGACGATGAACGAGGCCATGTCCTGGCCGGTCTCCGGGATCAGGGCCGAATGTGTTTTCGCAATCTCCCCGCCGCGTGCGTCGAATGCCGCGGCATCGGCGGGGACGTACGGCTCGCGGTTCGTCGGCGCGGGACCGGTGTAGGGAATGGCGGAGAACTTCGTGAGGGTGCTCACCGTTCGCCTCGCAGGATCTTTTCTTTCAACTTCAGAATCGAGTACATCAAGCCGTCCGGCGTCGGCGGACAGCCCGGCACCCACATGTCGACCGGGATGATCTCGTCGATGCCCTGCACCACGTGATAGGCGCGGTAGAACCCGCCCGAGGTCGCGCAGGCGCCCATGGCGATGACGTAGCGCGGCTCGGGCATCTGTTCGTAAATTTTCTTGAGGACGGGCGCCATCTTGTCGACGATCGTTCCCGCCACGATCATCAGATCGGCCTGCCGGGGCGAAAACCGCACGACCTCGGCGCCGAAGCGCGCGATGTCGTAATGCGACGACACCATCGACATGAACTCGATGGCGCAGCAGGCGGTGCCGAACGGCAGCGGCCACAGCGAGTTCCCGCGCGCCCAGTTCACCATCGTGTCGACGGTGGTGGTCAGGTACGTGCCACCGGCGAGATCTTCAATCTCGCGATCCGATTCGCCGGGCAGCGTGATGAGCCCTTTTTCCGCGCCCTCGCCGGGAGGGCCGCCGCGTTTGCGCTGGATGATCGAGCCGGAAGCGTCGTACGGAAGGTTGGCCATAAACGGGTCGCGATGTTATGGGTTTGAGAAACTTTTCACAAGGCGTGGGCGAGGGCCGTGCAACAGCAATGCGAAATCAATGCGCACTGTCATCCTGAGCCGCCGGAGGCGTAGGAGCGCGAAGCGCGGAACGCCGTAGGACGGTCGAAGGACCCCCCCATTCTCACCTCGTGAAAAACTGCCGCGCAACCGGGTTAACAGGGATGGGGGTCCTTCGACCGTCCTGCGGCGGCTCAGGATGATAGCGATTTCTCGATGCGCTCCGCGACGCAGTCACTCCGCCACTGCTCCGCCACCTCGCGCGCCCGAGCCCGCAGCCGATCGCGAAGATCAACATCGCTCAGCAATTCGATCAACTTCTCTCCAAGCTCCACCGCATTCTCCTGCGGCGCGAACAGCGCGTAGTCGTGCACCTCGTCGAATGACAGGTACGACGGGATCGACGTCATCACCACCGGAATCCCCGATGCCATCGCCTCGGCGGCCGGCAATCCGAAACCTTCCTCGGCATGATTCGGCGCGATGAGCACGTCGCACGAATGCATCAGCCGCGTCATTTCGCGCGTGTTCAGCGCGACGTGAAACTCCTGGACGGAATCGAGCGGCTCCTCACGCGACGGCGCCCACGGCGAAACGCGGATCAGATCGAACTTCTGATGAAACCAGCGCGCATGCGCCGCCGCGCCGTAGCCTTCACTCACACCTTTCAAGTCGACCTGCGATTCGCCGCACAGCAGCACGCGCATCGGTTCATTTTCGGTAGGCCTTCGCGGACGGAAGAAATCGTCCTCGACGATCTGACCGATGTACGTCACGTCATCGTTGAATCGTTTGCAGATATTGACCAGCGATCGCGTGACCACGAGCTTCGGGATCGGCAAACGATACGCGGCTTCGATCTCCGCGCGGATTGGCGCATACGCCGTGAAGGCGCCTTCGTAGCCCTGACAAAGATGCAGTGTCTTTTCCGGCGCGATCGCGAACGCCGCGGGCAGCGTCGTCCAGAACGTGGCGATGATGAAATCGTCGTCGCGCGCGTCGTACGTGTTGAAGTCGTCGACGTAAACCCACTCCGCGCGCGACGGCCGCCACGTCAGCGGCAGGCCCTTCGTCACGATGCGCACGCGATGGCCGCGCGCAATCAGCGCGTCCGCCTGCGCGAGCTGCACGCGGATGCCGCCCGACAGCGCGGTGTCTTCCATCAGGTAGGCGATGTTCATGCGTTGCGCGCGACGACGTAGTAACCAGCCGGCACCAGGTCCTCTTTTGAATGCGGGATGCGCGCGGCGGCCAGCGCGGCCAGCAACTCCTCGCGCCCGCGCGTGACCACCGTTTCCTGCGGCGCGATCTCGACGACGGTCCAGCCGGCGATGGTCAGCATCTCTTCGATCGTTCGTTTCGTAAAAAAACGGAGATGGCCGACGCAGGTCAGCCCCATGTAGACGTAGTCGAAGCGACCGCGAAGCAGATCGCTGATCACCGCCGCGTGCGCGATGTTGGGGATGCTCAGCAGCAGATGTCCGCCCGGCGCGGCCACTTTGCGGAGGTCCGCCAGAAACGACCACGGCTCGTCGATGTGCTCGACGATGTCGCCGCCGATGATCCAGTCGAACTTTTCCTTGATCAGCGACACGATCTCGCGCGCATCGCCGCAGTAGACGTCGTCGATCCGCTTGCGCGCCACGGCCGCCGCGCGCGGATCGATTTCGATGCCGACCACGCGGCACTTCTGGCGCTGCTTCAGCGCCGCACCTAACGGCGCTTCGCCGCAGCCGAATTCGAGGATCGATTTTGCGTCCGGCGCAATGCGCGCCAGCAGATCGGTGCGCGTCTGTCCGCGCAACGAGCTCCAGCGATGAACGTAATCGGCAGGGGAGAGGACGACCTCGCGTCCCGCCAGCGCATGCCGAGGAGGATCGTCGATCGTCTCGAGCCAGGAGGTGCGGCAGAGGTATGCCGCGGGATCTGCCCCATCCCACTTCACAACCTCGCCATCCGCTCCTCGGCTTTGCAACTCCGCCGTGACCTGCTGCAACTCGCGCAACGTCAGATACGGCGCTGCCGCGCGGCGCTGGATTGGATTCTCCGCCTCGTTGCTCACCGGCAACGCCGCCACGACGCTGCTCGTATGGACGAGCAATTCGCGCAGCCGCGTGACCAGCTTCGCCGGCGGCAGGAGGAGCGGATCGGTGACCACGAGCACGTGATCGCTCTCCAACCCCGCCGCCGCAAACGACGCCGGCTCCTCGGCGTCATAGACCGCAAACTCGACGTCGCCACCCGCGCGCAGC
This sequence comes from Thermoanaerobaculia bacterium, assembly GCA_049586115.1. Lineage (GTDB taxonomy): Bacteria > Acidobacteriota > Thermoanaerobaculia > Gp7-AA8 > Gp7-AA8 > JADGNZ01. The sequence continues at coordinate 8,640 of JBAVBF010000547.1, forward strand.
AGCATCTGACTCTGCCACGACGCGTAGCGCTCCTCGACGGCCGGATGATCGAAGCGGGGATAGAGGACGGCAGGCGACATGGGCCGCACATCTTAATCTGCCTGTCATTCTGAGCCGCCAGAGCCGCGGAGCGGCGCAGGACGGTCGAAGAACCCCCAGCTGACAACCAGTTTTTTTGAATCGCGCGTCGCGGCTGTTCCGGGTTGGCAGGTTGGAGGTCCTTCGGCCGTCCTGCGGCGGCTCAGGATGACAGTGAGAATGAGGGTGTGAGGCTTCGCGTTTAGACGCCGCGCGCACCGCCGCCGTACACTCTCGATCACATGTCTTCCGCCATCGCCACGGAGCTCCGCGTCAATCCGTTTCTGCACATCGATGCGGAGCGGATTTACAACCCGATCACCGATCGGTCGCTGTCGGTTGGCGATCCGGAGTTCGCTGCGCTGCGGCGCGCAATCGACGGTCGGGACATTGACGAGCGGCTGGAAGGTGACGGCTGGCTCGTTCGCGGCGACGTCTCGCGTTTGCACCGGCTGAAAATTGTTTCGCTGGAGACGATGACGGCGTGCAATCAGAAGTGCTACTTCTGTCCGGTGTCCATCGCGCCGCGCGAGGACTACGACATGCCGGTCGAGCTCTTCGAGCGGATCGTCAACCAGTTGACTGCGTATCGCAGCACGCTGGAGAGCGTTTTTCTGCAGAGCTACAACGAGCCGACGCTCGACCGCCGTTTCGTCGATTTCTGCCGGACGCTGTTCGCGGCGAAGTTGCCGGTGGCGGTGCTGAGCAACGGCTCGGGGCTGACTGCAAACAAAGTCGATGCCCTGATCGAAGCGGGTCCGCTTCACTACATCTGCATCAACCTTTCGACGTTGGATCGCCAGCGCTACATTCACGATCGCGGCGAGGATCATCTGCCCGCCGTCCTTCGCAACCTCGACTACGTGAAATCGCGATCTCTCGCGAGCGTGATGAAGATCGTAGTCCTCGGCACGGGCGACGCGAATCACGACGCCGACTTCGAGGCGATCAGCACACGCTTCGCCGGCAGCCGTTTCACCGTCGAGCGCCATGTGGTCATGGATCGGGCCGGCTGGCTCGACGTCGGGTTGAAGCCTGACGCTCCGAAACGGCAGCTGGCCGGCTGCGACAACGTCGGATCGCGTCCGCTGCAGCATCTGCACATCACGCCGCGCGGCCAGTGCGTGCTCTGTTGCGAGGATTACGACGAGAAGTACGTCGTCGGTGACCTCACTCGAAACACAGTGGCCGAGGTGCTGGAGGGGCCGGGTCTGGGAACGATGCGGAAGTGGGTGTACGGCATCGAAGACGCGCCGGACGATTTCATGTGCCGCGACTGCGTTTTCGCGCGGACGCGTGAATGAACAACAGGCGCAACCGGCGGTGGATTGACGCGCGTTAAACTCACGATGAAACTCAATTTCGACCCGCGGACTCTGCGCGGCCAATACGCGAACGCCGAGCCGTTTCCGCATATCGTCCTCGACGGTTTGTTCGACGACGATGCGCTCGACGCCGTGCTGCGCGAATTTCCGTCGCGCGAGGCGATGCGATGGCGCGAGTTCGATTCGACGACGGAAAAGAAGCTCGGTTTCTTTCACGAGACCAGCGCGATCTCGAAAACGGTCCGCGAGTTTCTCGACGCCATGAATTCGTTCGAGATGCTGCTCTGGCTGGAGGCGCTCACCGGGATCGAGGGATTGATCCCCGATCCGTACTTCGGCGGCGGCGGCTTGCATCAGATCGAGCCGGGCGGCTTTCTGAAGATTCACGCCGACTTCAACGTCCATCCGAAACTGAAGCTCGATCGCCGGCTGAACATGCTCGTCTATCTCAATAAAGAGTGGCGCGATGAATACGGCGGACATCTGGAGCTGTGGGATCGCGACAGGTCGGCGTGCCGCAAAAAGATCCTGCCGATTTTCAGCCGCACTGTGATTTTCTCGACGACCGACACGTCGTTTCACGGACACCCGCATCCGCTGACCGCACCCGAGGGGCTGTCGCGGAAATCGGTGTCGTTGTACTACTACACGGCGGGACGGCCGGAAGCG
>JBAVBF010000548.1:0-6924 GCA_049586115.1 Thermoanaerobaculia bacterium
GAAGGTGACGGACCAAAACGGCGCCGCCGTTTTCGACGCCGCCGAGGCGGTGGCGGCGGCGGACCGGAAAGCGCTCCGCCGGCGACGTAGTCACGCGGAGACGCGGGGACCCGGAGAAAGACTACAAACAATCTCCGCGGCTCCGCGTGAACCCGTTCCCTACGCTTCTTCGGTCATGATCAGCATCAGCGTCGTGCCGCCGATCTGGAACTCCGATTTGTCCTGAATCTCCACAGGCTCCGTGATCTTCACGGCGTCGACGATCGTGCCGTTCGTCGACTTCAGATCCTCGAGGAGTACGAGTTGATCGCGCACTTCGATCGCGGCGTGCTGGCGCGACGCTTCGCTGTCGTTGATGGTGAGGTCGGCGCCGGAGCGGCCGATCGTGACGCGCGGCTTTTCGACGCGGTAGACCGTTCCCGCATCCGCGCCGGCGATGATGGCCAGCGACAGGCGGCGTCCTCGCGGAAGCTGCGGAGTTTGAAGAGGGCCGGTGTCGCGCTCCGGCAGCGGCGACTGCGCGGTCGTCTCCTGCGGTTCAGGCGCGCGCGTTTGCGTCTCGTCGTGGCGGCGCGTGGAGGTCGTATCGCCGGCTGGGTTTGCGGTCTTCGCGGAGGCGGGATTGTGAATCTCGAAGATGGTGCCGCACTTCGCGCACTTGATTTTCTTGGACGGCTTCCCGTCGAAGCGCTCCTCGTCGTACTGGTACCGCGCGTGACAACTCGTGCACTCGATGATCAACGGCACCTCGGGATCGGAAGTGGCGCGACGATAGCAGAGCGTTCGGCTCGCATACAATCCCGCGTCCCGAAGGAGAGCGTATGAAACGACTTCTCATCGTCCTTGCAGGGGCCGCCGCGGCCTGCCAGACATCGACTATGAACACCAACACGACTTCCGCACCGGCTGCCGCGACGACCCTGACGGTCGCGCCCGACGTCGCGCAGCGGATGGCGCAACTGCCGCGCACCGTCATCGACTACGACCGTTCGCTGCTCGACGACAACGAGCGGCAGGTAGTCGCCAAACTGATCGAGGCGTCGAAGCAGATCGACGAGATCTACTGGCGCCAGGTGTCGGAAGAGAATCCGGCGTGGCGCGACGCGCTCGCGAAACAGGATGGCCCCGCGTACGACTATTTCGTCGCCAACAAAGGTCCGTGGGATCGGTTGAGTGATGATGCTCCGTTCGTCGGCACGATGAAGAAGCCGGCCGGCGCCGCGTTCTATCCGACCGACATCACGAAAGAAGAGTTCGAGCGCTACGTGGCCGCGCATCCGGCGCAGAAAGACGAGCTGGAAGGACTCTTCACCGTCGTCCGCCGCGACGGAACGAACCTCGTCGCGATTCCCTACTCCGCGTTCTACAAAGACTTTCTCGATCCAGCCGCGGCGAAGCTGCGCGAAGCCGCGGCAATCACCAACGATCCGACGCTGAAGCGCTTTCTGACGTTGCGCGCCGAGGCGTTCGCGACCGGCGACTACCGCGAGAGCGATATGGCTTGGATGGATCTAGCGGGCAACATCGAAGTCGTGATCGGGCCGTACGAGGTCTACGAGGACAATCTCTTCAATTACAAGGCGTCGTTCGAATCGTTCGTCACGGTCGTCGACAAGCCGGAGTCGGCGAAACTCGCCGCCTACGCGCATGCGCTGCCCGACATGGAGCGCAATCTTCCGGAGCCGGAGCAGTACAAGAATCCCAATCGCGGCAGCGAGTCGCCAATCAAGGTCGTGCAGGAGCTCTACACCGCCGGCGACGCGCGCCGTGGCGTGCAGACGGCTGCGTTCAACCTTCCGAATGACGAAGTGGTGCGCGAGAAGAAAGGATCGAAGAAGGTCCTGCTCAAGAACGTGATGGACGCGAAGTTCCGCCAGAGCGGCAAGCCGATCGCGATGCGCGTTCTCGATCCGTCGCTGACCAGCCTCGTGTCGTTCGACGCCTTCTTCAATCACGTCCTCTTCCACGAGCTTTCGCACGGGCTCGGGCCGGGATTCCTGACGCAGCCGGACGGAAAACGCGTCGAGGTTCGCATCCCGCTGAAAGAGCTTTACTCGACGATCGAAGAATGCAAAGCCGACGTCCTCGGCGTCTGGAACCTGATCTACGCGCAGCAGCACGGACTCGTGACGGCGTTCGATGAACGCCAGCTCCTGGCGACGTATGCGGGACTGATGTTCCGATCCACTCGTTTCGGTGTCGGCGAGGCGCATGGCCGCGGCACCGCGATTCAATGGAACTGGCTGCGCGAGCGCGGTGCGGTCACGCCCGTGGCCGGCGGCAAATACACGGTCGATTTCGCGAAGTCGCGCGATGCCGTCCGCGATCTTGCAACGGAGCTGCTGACGATCGAAGCGACCGGCGACTACGCCCGCGCCAAAACGCTGCTCGACAAATACGGCAAGGAGACGCCGGAGATGGCCGCCGTCAACGCGACACTGAAAGACATCCCGGTCGACATCACGCCGGTCTTCGCCGCGGCGGGCGAGAAGTAGTCGTGGAGGGCCAGACCCAACTGGTCTGCCGCGACTGCGGCCGCACTGTAACCGTTCGCGGCGAACTGCCCGAGGAGTACACGGCCTGCTTCCTCGAAGTCGTCAACCGCGACGGCTTCGTCCCCGCCCCCGGCGACGCCAACAACGCCTTCCTCTGCGGGCGCTGCCTGGCCACGTACAAAGGCAGCGAGACCGCGGACGACGAAGAAAAAATCAGAAGTTGAGCTCGTGACGGATGCGGATTCGCATCCGTATCACGGTCATGGATCAAGCACGCTGGAACAACGTCGTCCGCGCCCGCGAGAGTTACACGACCGGCAACACCCACGCGAATGGCCGGCCGCTCGAGGCGTTTTTCGAGATCTCCGCGCGCTGCAATCTGCGCTGCCAGATGTGCGCGATCAATTACGACGGCCGCTACAAGCCATCCGCTCACCGCCGCGCGTTTTTCGAGCCTGACCTCTTCGGGAAACTGCGTCCGATCTTTCCGACTCTCTACCGCGCATCGCTCTTTGGGCTCGGCGAGCCGATGCTGAATCGCAACATGATCGACTACATCGCCGAGCTGGCGGATGCCGGTGTCGAAGTCGTGTTCACGACGAACGGGACGCTGATCGATGAGAAGAAGGCCGAGGAGATCGCGCGCGCCGGAGCGACGCGGGTGATGGTTTCGATCGATGGCGCGACGGCGGCGACGTACGAAGAGGTTCGCCGCGGCGGGCACTTCGACGCGGTCGTGCGCGGCATCCGCTCGCTCGCCGAAGCCGGCGCCAAGTACGGGCGGCCATCGGTCGATCTTTCGTATGTCGCCATGCACTGCAACTTTGAAGAGATCCCGAAAGTGGTCGCGCTTTGTGCGGACCTCGGAGCGGGAGCGGTTCACATCGAACCGCTGCTCGCGCAGGTCGGCAGTCCCGAGCTCGATGACCACTACGCACGGGAAAACCTCGGCCTCGTCGAGCCGGCGCGCGTCGCTGCCGCGTTCGACGAAGCTCAGGAAATTGCGCGCGATCGCGGCATTCGGTTCGGCAGCCGCTTCGCCGGCGAGCAGGAAAACTTTGACTACCCGGCCGCCGTTCGGCAGACCGACATGACGTGGGCGTGCTGCGAACCTTGGGCGGCGATCTGGGTGACCTCGGAGGGCGAAGTGCGGACGTGCTGCCTCAACGACACGACGTTCGGCAATCTCTTCGAGCAGTCGATCGACGACGTGTGGAATGGCGAGATCTTCCGCCGCTTCCGCTCGCAGCACGCGCGTCATGAACCGGCCGATGGATGCGCGAACTGTTTTCGCAATGGGCGCGTCCGCAGCTCGACGTTCTTTCGCCCGACGCAGCCGGTCAACTATTTTCCGTACTTCGAGACGGTGCCTGCCGCGTCACCGAACGATGCGGTCATCTTCGATTCGCCGCGCGCCGGAGCCACGATCGTCGATCCAATCGTGATCACGGGAAGCCTGGCCGAGGGCGTCGATCCGATCGATGTCGACGTCGTCATCGACTACACGCCGATCGCGAACGTGAAGGACAAAGCAATCTTCGTCGGCAGGAGCTTCACGATGACGTTCGACGTGCCGGATCTGACCGAGGGAGCGCATGTGTTGTGGGCGCGCCGGCACGATGATCCGCGCGGCTACGCCCACAGAGACGTGCATTTCTGGCGTTCTAACCTGTCAGCTAAGCAAGCTTCGCCATCGCTTCTTCGACCTGCTCCGGCGTCGGCATGACCGGCTCGACGACCTGACCTTTGAACCAGTCAAACTCGCCCTTGAGCAGATGCGTGACCAGCCGATAGGCGGCGTCGTCGTGGTCGGTGAAGAGATTGTGGAAGTTGGCGTCGATGCGCATGCGTGCTTCGCGGCAGAAGACGTCCGCGAGGTCGATGGCGTTCTGCTTTTCGGCGCCGCCTTTCTTTGCGAGCATCGTGGCGTAGCTGATCGCTGCGGCCATGGCGAAGAGGTCCGTGCCGATATCGACGATGCGGAAGAGCACCATCTGCTTCCGCTCCAGCTTCGCCTGGAAACGCATCATGGCGTGGAAGATCGAACGCGACAGATGCCGTGAATTGCGTTCGATGTAGCCCATGTGGCCGGAGAGTTTTCCGAATCCGCCGAACTTCGGGAAGTGCGACCAGCCGATGTAGCGCGACGGATACCAGCCGGCGTAATGCACTCCCGCCTTCGCGGCGGCGCTGAGCTTCTCGCCCGCCGGCGTTTCCGGCTGCAGGATTTTGTAGCCGCGTTTCATGTGCGGATCGACGGCTTCGCGGGCGATGAAGAGATGCTGGATCTCGCTCGTCCCTTCGAAGATGCGGTTGATGCGCATATCGCGCATGATCCGCTCGACCGGATAGTCCTTCTCGCCGCGTTCGCGCAAGGAGCGTGCGGTTTCGTATCCGCGTCCGCCGCGAATCTGCACGAGGTGATCGCTGATCTGCCACGCGACCTCGGTATTGAACAACTTCGCCATCGCCGCTTCGAGCCGGAGATCGACGTTGCCGCGATCTGCGAGTCCGGACGTCAGCCACACGATCGCTTCCATCGCAAACGTGTGCGACGCGATCCACGCGATTTTCGCGGCCACCGCTTCGTGCTTGCCGATCGGCGCGCCCCACTGCACGCGCTCGTTCGACCAATCCTTGGCGATGTCGAGCATCTTGCGGCCCGCTGCAGCGCAGCCGGCGGGAATGGTCAGCCGTCCCGTGTTCAGCGTGATCAGCGCCAGCTTCAGGCCGAGGCCTTCGCCCCAGAGGAGGTTCTCGTTGGGGACGAAAACGTTGTCGAACTTCAGCAGTCCGTTGCCGATCCCGCGCAGGCCCATGAACTGGCAGCGATGCTCGATGGAAAAGCCGGGCGAATTCGTTTCGACGATGAATGCCGTGATCTGCTTTTTCTCTTTGCCGTTGACGATCTTCGGCGCCGTTCGCGCCATCACAACCAGCAGCTCGGCCTTCGTGCCGTTGGTGCACCACAGCTTCTCGCCGTTGATGATCCACCCCTTGCCATCTGGAGATTTGACCGCGGTCGTCTCCATCTTGGCGGGATCGGATCCGACGCCCGGCTCGGTCAGCGCGAACGCGGAGATCGCTCCCTTCGCCAGCCTCGGCAAATACTTTTTCTTCTGCTCGGGAGTTCCGAAAAGCTTCAGCGGCTGCGGGACACCGATCGATTGATGCGCGGAAAGCCAGGCCACGGTCGATCCGCACCACGTGGCCACGAGGCCGATGGCGCGGTTGTAGTTCGTAGCGCTGAATCCGAGGCCGCCGTACTCCTTGGGGATCTTCATGCCCCAGGCGCCGAGCTGATTCAACCCGTCGAATAGCGAGTAGTCGTATTCGCCCTGTTCGTCGATCTTGTCTGCGTCGACGTTCTCGGCAAGGAAGCGCTCGAGACGGCCGAGGAAATCGTCGGCTTCGGCTCTGTCATCGGCCGGCTGCTCGGGGAAGGGATGGATCAGATCGAGATTGAGCTTGCCGAGGAAAAGATCGCCAACGAATGAAGGCTTTTCCCACTCGGTCTCGCGCGCACCTTCGGCAACGTCCATCGCATCGACGGCGCCCTGTGATTTAACTTCGGCCATGAAGAAACTCCTTTGGTTGCGGCTGATTACAAAAACGAGGCCGCCGCGGGGTGGCAGGCGCGGCGGAGTATGAATGAACGCTCATTCAGTTGTCAATCGAGCGCATTCACATACACTCCCGCGCCATGAAGAACACCGACCTCGTCGTCGCTCCCGACGTGGAAGCGATCGTCGAAGACCGCAGCATCCTGGCCTCTCCTCGGCCGACCGTCGATCGCGAGCGCCTCCAGCATCATCTGCGCGAAGCGCTGAACCTTCTGCACGTCGACATGAAGGACGAGAACATCGCCGACACGCCGCGGCGCTGGGCGGAGTCGCTGGTGCAGATGACGAGCGGCTACGACTACACGGACATCAAGAAACTGAGCACGCTTTTCCGCACCGCGTGTTCGGCGGCCGACGAGCAGTGCCAGAACCTGGTGGTGATCGGCGGAACCTACAAGACACTCTGCGCGCATCACATCCTGCCGTTCTTCGGACACTTCATCGTCGGCTACATCCCGGAGCGGATGATCATTGGCGCCTCGAAAATCCCGCGCATCGTGGAGGTGCACATGCGCCGGCTGCAATCGCAGGAGCACCTCGCGCACGACGTGGCCGACACGATCGAACAGATCCTGGAGCCGCGCGGCATCGCGGTCTGGATGGGCGGCGTCCACATGTGCATGGTGATGCGCGGCGTGGAGCAGGAGTCGTCGTTCATGGAGACGAACGTGCTGCGCGGAGAGTTCCGCGACGACACGCGGACGCGGGATGAGTTCATGTCGATCGTGAATCGGAGAGGGCAGCGGGAGTAGTAACGGGGAACGGGTTCACGCGGAGACGCGGAGGGGCGGAGAAAAGCAGAGCTC
>JBAVBF010000549.1:0-8478 GCA_049586115.1 Thermoanaerobaculia bacterium
CCGCGTCTCCGCGTGAAAAGCCTCTTCACCGTACCGGCGTAAACCTCTTCCCGGCTTCCTGCACTCTCGCCACATCCTCGGCACGTGACACCGACAACGGCGTCGTGCTGTTTGCTGCGTCGATCAACGCTACGGCGGAAAGCGGCTGCTTCTTTTGTAGCGATCGATACAGTGCGGAAATGACGGCTTGTTCGATTTCGGCACCGCTGAAGGCTTCGGTGGCGGCGGCGAGGGCGGCGAGGTCGAAGGCGGCGGGGTTCTGTTTACGGAGGCGGAGGTGGATGGCGAAGATCGACATCCGCTCGTCGCGCGTCGGGAGGTCGACGAAGAAGATTTCGTCGAAGCGGCCTTTGCGCAGCAGTTCCGGCGGGACGTTCATCAGATCGTTTGCGGCGCCGACGACGAAGACTTCGTCCTTTTTTTCCTGCAGCCAGGTGAGGAAGGAGCCGAAGAGGCGCTGCGACAGACCGCCGTCGGACTCGCCGCTGCCGCCTTGCGCGAACGCTTTCTCGATCTCATCGATCCACAAGATCACCGGCGCCATGGCCTCGGCGAGCGCGGCGGATTTGCGAAAGTTTTTCTCCGATTCGCCGACGTATTTTTCGTAGAGCCGGCCGGCGTCGAGTTTGAGCAGCGGGAGCCCCCACTCGCGCGCGATGAATTTCGCCGCAAGCGATTTGCCGCAGCCTTGCACGCCGACGAGCAGGACTCCTTTCGGCGCATCGAGATTGAGTGCCCGCGCTTCTTCGGAAAAGCCGACGCGTGCACTCTCCAGCCAGGACTTCAATCTCGCAAAGCCGCCGATCTCGAACGTGTTTTCCTCGCACGGAAAAAATTCGAGGATGCCGCCGCGCTCGATCATCTCGCCCTTGCAGCGGACGATGGTGTGGATATCGTCGGCGGAGAGCCGCCCATCTTCGACGATCGCCTGTGCCACGACCTGGCGGGCCTGATTGATGGTCAGTCCCTGTAACGCCTGCACGAGACGGACAGCATCGTCGCGGGACAGATCGACCTGCACCTTCTGCCGCGCGCTGATCGACTCGACTGCGAGGCGGACTACGTCGCGCAACTCGGTGATGTCGGGCATCTCGAGCGCGAAGCGCACGGCGAGGGACTCGGCGTCTTTCGGCAGTTCCAGCGGCTCGCCGGTGAGGATGATGGCCGAGCGCGTCGACATGAGCTTCTGCGCAAGCTCGCGCAACGCCCGGCTGATGTTCGGATTGTCGAGATGGCGGGCCATGTCCTTGAGCAGGAAGATGGCGTCCGTGTTCTCGATTTGCGCGATGTGCTGCAGCGCGCCGAGGGCGTCCTGCGTGCCGGTGATCGTGGATCCGTGCACGCGATTGAAGCCGCTGGTGAGCGACCATTCGAAGAACGGAAGCTTGAGGTCCGTGGCCACTTCCATGAGCAGCGAACGGACGCGATCCTCCTCGACGGTTTCAATCGCGATCAGCGAATGAAACGACAGCACGAGGCTCTTCAGATCGTGGACGGAGTTGCGATGGGACAAGGCGCGGAAGTCTAACCCGGGCAATCGCAGCGGGGCCGTGCCCGCCAAAAAGAAAGGCGCCGCGAGTCCGGCGCGGCGCCTTTCAGCGAGGGAGGGGGGATGAAGCGACTACCGGCTTTGGCGGCGCGACTGCCGCTCGGCCTTCCACTGCTCGAGCTGCGTGCGCTGCTCGGGCGTGAGAACGTTGATGAATGCTTCGTGCTGCTGCTTGCGCGCCGCGTCGAGCTGCGGACGAAGCGCTTCGAGATGCGCTTTCAGTTCTGCCGCGCGCGCATCGTTGGTGGCGCGAAGCGAATGAAGCTCCTTGCGCGTGGCGCCGGCGTCGGCGAAGAGCTGCGCGTTCTGCTGCTGCGTGGTCTCGCGGAGGCTCTTGAGCTGCGACTTCTGCGCGTCGGTAAGATTCAGGTGGCCGAAGGCGGCGCGAACGCGGCGGCCGGCAGCCATCTTGCGGGCGAAACCGTGCGACTTGCGGGCGGCTTTGAGCTCATCGCGCTGCTCGGGCGTGAGGATGTTCAGCATCGCGTCGCGGCTGGCGTTGCGGGCCGCTTCCATCTGCGGGCGCATCGACTTCAACTCGGCCTTCACGTCATCCGCTTTCGGATCGTTGGCCTGTTTCAACGAGCGAAACTCCTGCAACTTCGCGCGGAAATCGGCGTAGAGCTGCTGATTGCTCTGGAGGTCGGCTGTGCGGATATCCTTCAACTGCTGCTTCTGGGCGTCGGTGAGATTGAGTTTCGCGGCCATGCGGCCGAAACCGGCGCGATGGCCTTTGTGCTGGTGGGTTTCCGGTGCGGCAGTCTGGGCGAAAGCGATCGCCGAGGTAGCCGTGACCATTAGTGCAATGACAAACTTTTTCATGACGTTTGATTCCTCCGTGGGTTGACTTCAATCACTACTACGATGGAGCTTCCGAGGCGTTGAAAGCGGCCGGAAAGCTCTTCCTCGAACAAAAACGATCTGCTGCCTCTCGAATGCATCAGACTGCCGCGGTAAAAAAGTGCGTACGCATCCATGGACAAGAAAAAAGTCTTCTACGAAGTGCGAGTTTTCCTTCTGATGTTGCTGGTGATCAGCTCTCTTCGCTCGGCGCTGGCCGACTGGAACGACGTCCCGACCGGCTCGATGAAACCGACCATCGAAGAGGGCGATCGCGTGGTCGTCAACAAGCTGGCGTACGACCTCAAGGTCCCCTTCACGCTCGTCGAGCTGATGAAGTGGAGCGATCCGAAGCGCGGCGACATCGTCGTGCTCTTCTCGCCTGCGGATGGCGTGCGGCTCGTGAAGCGCGTCGTGGCAATCCCGGGCGACAAATACGAATTGCGCGACAACCAGCTCCTCATCAACGGGCATGCGGCGGTGTGGAAGCCGGTCGGGCAGCGCGACGATGAGGAGCAGGGGGCGTCATTCATCGTCGAAGAGACGCTCGACGGGAAGACGCACGACGTGATGTTCACGCCGCAGATTCCGGCGACGCGTTCGTTTGGTCCGCTGGTCGTGCCGCCCGGCCGCTACTTCGTGATGGGCGACAACCGCGACAACAGCAACGACAGCCGCTACATCGGGATGATCGAACGGCGGCGCATCGTCGGGAAGGCGACCGCGGTGGCGTTCTCACTCGACCGCGCGCATTGGTTCCGTCCGCGCCTGCACCGATTCTTCAAGGGGATCAACTGAAAAGGCCCGGCAGCGCCGGGCCTTCGTGATCACTTTCTTGGGGTTGCTTCGATCGGGAGTCTTGCTTCGTTCCAGCCGCTCCAGCCGCCGAGAAGCGCGGCCACGTTCTTGATTCCATGAGCATTGAGGTCCAGCACCGCACGGGCGCTTGTGTGCTCGTTTGCTCAAGCACAGTAGGTAATGATGAACGTCTTCGGCGGAACCTCCTTGATGCGGGTAAGGATGTCTCCGAGCGGGATGCTGATCGCGCCTTTGATGTGGCCCTGATCGTACTGATCCTTTCCGCGTACGTCGACGAACACGGCTTTTTTCGCTTTGATCAATTTGATCGCTTCCTCGCGTGTGATCCGGCGCGCCTCTTCGCTCGGCGCCTGTGCCACCGGGATCGGCGTCGCGGTCTTGACCTGCGGCGACGACGGACTGCCCGGCGGAACTGCCGATTTCATCTGGGCGTGAGCCAGACCACTTGCGAGAAAGCCGACCACTGCGGTTGCGGCAATGAGATGACGCATCTGTGGCAAGCCTCCTTTTGAACTCGACTGCAAAACCGGTCGAAAGCGTAGCATGTTCCCCGCGCAACTCTGCGCGGCGCGCTCCGTACAATCAGCATCATGAGAGACCACGTTCGCATTCTCGGCTGGTGCTTCATCGTCTACAGCGCAATCATCGTGTTGGTAGGTCTGGGGATTGGCAGTGTCGTCCTGTTCGGCGGCGCGATTTCCGGCGATCACGAGGCGATGTTCATTACCGGCGCGGTCGGCGCCGCCATCGCCTGCTTTCTGATGGTCGTGTCGCTGCCGGGGATGCTGGCCGGCATCGGTTTGCTGAAGATGCAGCCATGGGCGCGCATCGTCGCGATCATCGTCGGCGTCCTCCACCTCCTCAGCTTCCCCTTCGGCACCGCCCTCGGCGTTTACACGCTGTGGGTTCTGCTCAACGCCGAAACCGAAGCGATGTTCCGCGGACAAACGGTCGCCGTAGCCTGAAACAATGGAGTGGGCCGAGATCACTCATTCTTCACGCCAAGGCTTTTGCCTCGCGAGAGAGTCAACATGGCACCTCTCACCGCCAGGTAGAGGACGACCGGCATTCCCGGCGTGAGCATCCGAATGCCATAGTTTGTGATGTCGGCCACCGCGATCAGCGGGCCGTAGTAAGCAGCCAGGAAGACGACTGCGGCCAGATCGAGATCGTCGCTCTGCCCATTTCGAAGACACCATCCTCCCAGAAGCAGGACGCCTGCCCAAGCCGCGTACCAGTGCCTCAATGATCCGAACTCGGCGATCAGCCCGTGCAGGTATCCGAGGACGTAGAGAATTCTCCGGCCATAGAACGGGAACGCGTCGCTGATCGACAATGGGTGACGCCAATCCTGGCGCGTCGTGAGCACGCGGAGATCGAATGTCGCTGTTACCGCGTAATCGCGCCAGAGGATCAAGCCGGCCATGAGGACCACTACCGCGATCAGGATGGCGCCGTTGACGATCGTGCGCCTGTCCCTCCTCCGATAGAGGAGCAGCAGCACCCACGCGGGCGCGAGAAACAGCGTGTTCGGACGTACTAGGAAGCAGACGCCGGCAAGAAACCCCGTCGCGGTCGCCGCCAGCCGCGAGCCACTGGACAGCAGCCGCTCGAACGCGATGAAAAGCGGCGCGAGTACAAAGATCAGAAGGTTCTCGCTGAGAAGCCGGAAGGTATAGAAGCGAAAGTGGTCCATGTAGGCGAAGACAATGACCAACAGGCCGTAGACGAGAAGATAGAACGGAGTCAAACGCCGGCGAAACGCGTGGACGAAGCCAAGAACAGACAGCGCAAGCAGGAACGTCTGAATGAGGTACACCGCTTCAGAGCAGACGCCGAAGAGTTCGTAGACCGCAGCGACAAAGTAGACATATCCGAACCCGCCCGGACGCGTGTACGGGCCCTGCACGGCTGGCATGCTCATGCCGCCGTTGAGAACACTGACCGCGAAGCGATGATAGGACCACCAGTCATCTCCCGAAGGGCCTATATCGTTGGCGAGGGGAAAGAGCGCCTGAACACGGGAATGGAAGGCGACTATCAACGCCGCCGCCAGTACGCAATAGATCGCTATCCGGCTAGCGCGCGCGGCGGGGAATCGGTTGGGGTGTTTCTTCCGCGCTGGACTCATCGGCGGAGAATACGCGAAGGCAGGATCCTCTGACGCCTCACGACTCACCCCGAAACAGTCATTGCGCGAGCGCGGAGTGTTCGGCAATAATCACGACTCGCGTTCAAAAAGGAGTGCCATGAATCAAAGGTCGTCGCGTCTTCTTCTCGTCACGGCTGTACTCGTCAGCGCATCGTTCGCAGGAACGGCGTTTGCGCAGGCCGCCTCTGCCGTCATCACCAAAAGTTTCAGCCCGGCGGTGGTCCCGATCAACGGCCTCTCCATCGGCACGATCACGGTGACGAATCCGAACGCTGTGCCGCTCACGAACGTTCAGTTCAGCGACGTCATGCCGGCGGGGATCGATCTCATCACCCAGACTGGCGGCACGTGCAGCACGTTGGCAACCGGTGGAGGCATGTTCAGCATCAATCCCGGCACCGAAACTTTTTCCAGCACCTCGAATGTGCTCGCCGCCGGCCAGTCCTGCACGATTACGGTTCGTGTAGCCGGCACGATCATCGGCCCACACATCAACACGACGTCGCAAGTCACATCCAACGAAGCCCCACCCGGCGCCGCCGCGTCAGGAACGCTCACCGTGGTCGGTGACGTCCCCACATTGTCCGGCTGGATGTTGATTGCCCTTGGAGTCGTATTGGCCGCCATGGCCGCAATCAGACTGCGGGCGTAGTTCGGAGTCAGAGGCCGAGGCTAGGCCAACCGGCGCCGCTGGCGGAGAGAGTGGGATTCGAACCCACGGTACGTTTTACCGTACACACGCTTTCCAAGCGTGCGCCTTAAGCCACTCGGCCATCTCTCCGTTCAACGAACTCTTGATGCAACACTAGAAGTGGATTAGCACGGACTGCTGGTCGAGGCTGGGCCAACCAACGCTGCGGCGCGTCGCCGCTGGCGGAGAGGGGGGGATTCGAACCCCCGATACCCGTGAAGGTATAACGGTTTTCGAGACCGCCGCGTTCAACCACTCTGCCACCTCTCCGTGACCTGCGACCGCTTGCGCAACCCTTGAAAGAACTCCTGCAAAAGTCTTCTCGACTCCTCGGCGCCAACCCCGCTGACAACGTCAAGACGATGATTGAGCCGAACATCCTGGACCAGATTTCCGAGCGTGCCGCAAAAACCGGCCTTCGGATCGGATGCTCCGAAGATCAGCTTCGCGACGCGTGCGTTGACGAGCGCTCCGGCGCACATCGCGCACGGCTCGAGCGTCACTACCATCGTCGTCCCTTCGAGCCGCCAGTCGCCGATCGATTTCGCCGCTTCGGCGATAGCGATCAGCTCCGCGTGCCCGAGGGGGTCGCCGGATTCGCGTCGATTGCGTCCGCGTCCGATGATGACGCCGTCGCGATCGACGATGACGGCACCGACCGGAATCTCGCCCGCTGCGCCCGCTTCTGCCGCGAGCGCGAGCGCCTCGGCCATCCAGTGCGCTTCGTCCATTCGTTCAAAGATTACAACGGCGGGCTCATTGCCCGCCGTCGGATTGCTGCCTGATTTGGTGCACCCAGGAGGACTCGAACCTCCAACCTTCTGATCCGTAGTCAGATGCTCTATCCAATTAAGCTATGGGTGCGAGCAAGCGACGTTAACCGCCCCTGTCGGAATCGCATTCCGATCCGGCGCGGGCGCGCATTCTAAGTCCACGCGAGCGGGGAGGCAAGCCACAGAAACTGCTTTACGCGGTCCACTCTACTTGCGGTAGACTTTCGTCCCTCAGCACCGTTTTCGCGCTTCCACGGTTGGCCACTGCCTAGCCACCCTTCCCCAGCCAACCGTGGAGGCGCGATGTTTCGGGGCCATGCCACTCGACAAAAACTCCTTCTACGCGCGAACGATGCACACGCCCGACTCGCCGGAGCGGGCCGTTCTGCGCAGCGCGTTGCGCGATGTCTCGAAAACGCTCCTTCCGCTGCATCGCGCGCTGATCGACGCTGCGAAAGACGATTACGCGTTCGGCATCGCGCCGGTGACTCCGCCGCAACTCCTGCAGCTCCTGAACGACGATCCGTTTTTCGCCTGGCTAAAGCCGCTGACGTCGCTCATCGTCGACATCGACGAGATGACGCGCACCGACTTTGAGCTGTCGGAAGTCACCGCGATCGCGGACCGCATCGATCGCCTTTTCGGTGCGAAGGCCGAGGAGGCGTTTGCGGCGCAGTACATCCCGATGCTGCAGCGCAGCGTGGATATTGCGGCGGGCCATGCGGCGCTTCGAAGAGCGGCCTCGCGACTGCGCGCCTGAACAAATCCGAACTGCCATAAGGCCGCAGTAGCTGCTAAAGTAACGTTTCAGTCACTCCCAAATCATGGACTTCTTCCCCTTTGACGACGAGTACGTCCGCCGTCTGCGGGATGGCGATCGTTCGACCGAGGATCACTTCTACTCGTACTTCGAGCCCATTCTGCGGCTCAAGCTGCGCGGCAGGTTGCCCTCCGCGGAGGCGGCCGAGGACGCACGGCAGGAAACGTATAGCCGCGTTCTGAAGAAGCTTCGGGGGCCTGGCGACGGCGAAATTCGAAACGGCCACGCCTTCGGAAAGTTCGTCTTGAAAGTTTGTAACAACATCGTCTTTGAGTCGTACCGCGGCGACAAACACAACCAACCGCTCGACGAAGAGCTCATCGAACATCTCGCCTCGTCGGAAAACAGCGAGGACGAGCTCATCAAAGAGCAGCGAGCGGAGTGCGTCCGGCGTGTGGTCAGCACGATGGATCCGCGCGACCGGAAAATTCTCGAGGCGGTCTTTTTCAAAGAGACGCCGAAGGCAGCGATCTGCGAAGAGTTCGGCGTCCATCCTGGCTATCTCCGGGTGCTGTTGCATCGTGCGAAGGAGAAGTTCCGGAAAGCCTGGGCGAAGGAGCAACGGCAGCGGTCGCGCAATCCCGATGAAACGGACCCGCCTCGGCCGTCACTACTCGTGTGAGAGACGGTAAAAGACAGGAAACATGACCCACGACGAAGCGAAGAAATCGATGGCAGCCGAGGCCTATGTCCTCGACGATCTCGAAGCGGCCGAGAGAAACGCATTCGAGGAGCACTTCTTCGATTGCACCGACTGCACCGCCGATGTCCTCGATGCAGCAAAAGTCGCGGACGGCGTGCGCACGGGTAACGTGGTGCGATTCAGAGACTACT
>JBAVBF010000550.1:0-19606 GCA_049586115.1 Thermoanaerobaculia bacterium
ATACGCCGCGCAGGGCGCGCACTTCGTTCGGCGTCCCGGCGAAGAACGTCTTCTGCAACTCACGAAGCTGCAGCATGCCGTCTCACTTTCTGCATGGCCGTCGGGAGGACCAGCGCGCCGAAGACGAAGATCGCCGTGACGAGCTTGAGATCGTTCGGATTCAGCCCCCAGCGCAGGGCCAGCGCGATGATCAGCCGGAACAGCACCGATCCCATGATCGTGCCGGTCAGCGCGGCGCCGACGCTGTCCGATCCGATGAGAGCCCGCCCGATGATGACGCTGGCAAGGCCCCAGACGATCATGCCGATCCCCATCTGCACATCCGCGAAACCCTGGTACTGCGCGAGCAGTGCGCCGGCGAATGCGACCAGACCGTTGGCGATGGCGAGGCCGATGATGATCATGTTTTCGACGCTGACGCCGAGCGCGCGGATCATCTGTTCGTTGTCGCCCGCCGCGCGCATGGCGCTGCCGAGGTTCGTCTTGAAGAAGAGCCACAAAACCAGCGCGATCACGAGAACGATGGCCGCCGCAAGCAGAAGTGATCCGAGATCGCGCGCGCTCACCGGCCAGCCCATCAGCGTCGCGGAATCGTGACCGCTGATCCAGCGCCCGAGGTCCTGCGCGTATGTGGCCAGCGTCGTGGCGGAGAGCAGCGGCAGATTGCTCTGCCCCATCACGTGCAGATTGATTGAATAGAGCGCGGTCATCACCAGGATTCCTGACAACAGCTGATTGATCTTGAATCGCGTATGCAGGATGCCGGTGCACATCCCCGCCAGGGCGCCCGCGAGAAACGCCGCGCCGCTGGCCGCGAGCGGATGCCGGCCGTGCGTGAGCATCGACGCCGCCACCGCCGCGCCGAACGTGATCGAGCCGTCCGCGGTGATGTCGGCGAATTTGAATACGCGGTAGCTGATGTAGATCCCGAGCGCGAGCAGCGAGAGGATCAGGCCGATCGTCCAAGCCGACAGCAGCAGCGTCACGCCCCACCTCCCTCGGCGATCGGAAAGATCCAGCAAAGGCCACGCTGGAATGCGCTCTCGCCCGCGCCTTCGATCGCTCTGGCGTCGCGCAGGAGGTGCACGACCGAGATCACGCTTCGCGGTTGAAGCCAGGCGGACACGATGTCGGTCACCGGCAGCTTTCCACGCGGGAGCGATCGGAACGCGGTCACGACGGCGTGGAAGTGTCCCTGGTGCTCGCCGCTGACCGGCCTGAGAAACGGTGCGAGCGATGGAGAGGGCGATGCGGATGCCACTCCGACGACGAGAGAGCTGAAGCGCGCGAACTCCCGCTCGGGCGTAAACGACAACCATTCGCGAACGGCAGGAAACTCAAACGGCACTGCGTCTCCCGCCGGCGAACGGCGCAAGCGCGCGCATACGAGACCGGTGATGTCCGCGGCCATGACGATTCCGACGGTCGGCGTGCCGGCCAGCGAAACGGCGGTGCGCACGATGTCGCTCAGCGGAACACCGGTGTCCGGGGAATTCGCCTCGAAGCGCAACTGGTAACTCGGCGCGCCGCGGAATGTGATCGCGCTCAACGCCTGAATCGTCGGAACGAGTCCCATGGCGGTGCTGAGCATGTAATCAGGCGTGGCCGTTCCGTCGGTCGGCATGAACGCGGCGCCGCCCGCGGCGCCGACGAATTCGCCGAAGAGGTCGCGGCACTCCTCCGCGTTTGCGCCGAGCGCCCCCACGCCGAGCGCGAAGACGTCGCGGTAGATGGAGATCGATGACGCCTGCGCCTGCAGATCCGGACTGCCGATCACCGAGCACACCGACTTTTTCCCGTCGAGCACGCGGCTCTCGTACGCCGCGCTCTCGGACTCGAGCGGCAGCGGAATGGAGAGCGTCTTTCGCCGCGACGCGCCGGTGCCCGCACCAGCGAGGAGGAGCTCGACAAAGCCCATCAGCCGGAGCGTGCTGCGCGCGCGCTCGGAGGCCGCGGAAATCTCCAGCGATCCCTGGAGGGCCATCGCTTCGTTCTGGTGCTTCAGCAGAACGGCGGCGCCGGCCGAGCTGAGATAGGTCACACCTGAAAAATCGAGCCGCACGTGCCGCGCACCTTCCCGTGCGGATTCATGAAGGACATCATCGAGCGACTGCGACCAATGGTTGTCCAGCCGGCCGATGAGCCGAAGGTGAACGATGCCGCCGGATCGCGTCTTAACGATTTCCACCGGCTGCTCCAATCACTTCCTTCGCCGATCGCACGAGCGCCGGCGGCAGGGAGACGTCCAGCGCGCGCGCGGCATCGAGGTTGACGATCAAGCTGGTTTTTCCGAAATCCTCCAGCGGAATCTTCGCCGGATTTTCCCCGCGCATGATCCGCGCCGCGAGATGGGCGGCGTGGCGGCCGCTGTCGCGATAGTCGCGGGCCACGACCACCATGGCGCCGCCGATGGCCTGCGATTTCTGGAACGCGAAGACCGGAATGTGCGAGCGCCGCGCGGCCTCGCTGATGCTTCCGAACGCCGAGGCGGTGAGATTGCCGGGGATCTGCAGCACGGCATCGATGTCGCGCGACATCAGCGCCGCGGCGGCGTCGGGAACGTCGGTGGCCGTTTCCGCGGGAACGTACTCGATCTCGAAGCCGGTTCGTTTCGCCGATTCGTCGAGCGCGATCTTCGCATTGACCATGTTCGTTTCCGCCGGGCAGTAGAGCGTGCCCAATCGCCGGATCGTTGGGAAGTGGGTCTTGAGAATGGCCAGGGCTTCGTCATTCGCCGGAAGCAGACTGACGCCGGTGACATTCGGAGCGTGATCGCTGTTGCTCTTCCCCGCTCCCGCCTTCAGCCCCGAGGAGACGTAGTTGTAGACCACGGGGACGTTCTGCGCCCGCCGCAGCGCCGCCTGCAGCGTCGGTGTGGAGAAGGTGATGAGCATGTCCGCATGCGCGGTGATCGCGGCGTCGACGAGCGCGGAGACGGTGGCCATGTCGCCCTGCGCGTTCAGGATCTCGACCTGGTAGTCGCGCCCATCCACCAGGCCCGACTCCGTCAAGCCTTCCAGCACTCCGGCTTGCGCGTCCTTGACGTCGATCACGTCGTTGTACTGGACGAAGTAGAGCTTCCACTTGTGGCTTGCCGTCCGCGGCCGCGCGCGCCCGCGATGCTGCAGATCGGAAATCAACAGGATCGCCGACGCGGCAATGACCACGGCGAGGCCAAACGCAGTTCTGCGGAGGGCGTTGGACACGGAACGGCGCGTATCGTCGTCGCGCCCGGAGGTGGTGTCAAGGAGAGAAGGAGTCACAACGGGTATCCTCGAAACCGATGTCCGAACTGGCGACGGCGGCAAGACCGGGCGGCATGATCGTGAAGGCAGCGTGGCGCGTCGGGGTCGCGTTGACGATCTCGATCGTGGTCGGGTTGTTGATGATGCACGGCTGGAACAGCGGCGCGATCTCGCTTTTCCTGCGCACGATCATCGTCGGCCTATGCGCGGCCGCTGCGTTCGCACTCTTCGAAGTTTGGCCTCGCACGCTGCCGCGCTGGGTGCAGCGCTGGGCGCTGCAGGTCATTGCCGTCGGCGCCTGCATGCCGCTCGCGACGCTCCTGATCTACGTTCTCTCGACGCCGCGCGGCGCACCGCCGTTCTGGGAGGTGCGCGACCGATGGACGGGTGGATGATGCTCACGTTCCTCGGTCTGCTCATCGCGCCGTGGACGGCATTCGTAGCGGTCGTGCGGCAGAAGGAAGCCTTCGCTCGCGAGCAGAACCTCGCATTTGCGCTCGAGCGCAGTGAGCTGGAGCGCCAGGCGCTCGACGCGCGCTTGTATCTCGTCCAGGCCCAGGTCGCCCCTCATTTTCTCTTCAACACGCTTGCGAACGTGCAGGCGCTCGTGAATGCCGGTTCGCCGCGCGCGTCGACGCTGCTTCGAAGCCTGGTTGCGTATCTGCGCGCGGCCGTACCGCTGCTCAACGAGCCGGCGGCGACGGTCGAGCGCGAACTGCAACTCGTCGTTCCGTATCTGGAGTTGATGCAGATGCGCATGCCCGACCGCCTGAACTACGCGATGAACGTCGATGCGTCCGCGATGAAGGTTCGCTGTCCGCCGACCACGGTGCTGACGCTGGTCGAGAACGCGGTGCGGCACGGAATCGACCCGAGCGAAGAAGGAGGCCGGATCGATATCGACATCGAACGGCGCGGCGATCGCTGCGTGGTCCGTGTCACGGATACGGGCGCCGGGCTTCATCGCTCGGGGAATGGTCTCGGAACCGGTCTGACGACACTGCGCGAGCGGCTCCGGCTGATCTTCGGCGATGCGGCGCAGCTGCGCCTGACCCCGGCCGTGCCGCGCGGCGTCGTCGCCGAAGTGGAGATGCCGGCGCAGACATGAACGGTCATCCGACAGCCTTGATCGCCACAGCCTTGATCGCCGACGATGAGCCGCTGCTGCGCGATGCACTGCGGCGGCAACTCGGTGAGGTCTGGCCGGAGCGCCGGATCGTTGCCGAGGCGCGCAACGGGCGCGAGGCGATGCGCCTGTTCGACGAGCTCCATCCCGATATCTGTTTTCTCGATATCCAGATGCCCGGCCTGTCCGGCGTCGATGCAGCGAGCCACATCGGCCGCCGCGCCCATGTCGTCTTCGTCACCGCCTACGATCACTATGCGGTGCAGGCCTTCGCGCAGGGCGCGCTCGATTACCTGCTGAAACCGATCGAAAGGGCGCGGCTCGCGGCAACCGCCGGCCGCCTCAGGGAACGGCTGGAGTCGTCGCGGCCGGCGATCAATACCGAGCTGCTGTTGCAACAACTCAGCACCCAGCTCGCGAAGCTGCAGGAGGGCGCGAAATGCGAGCCGCTGCGCTGGATTCGAGCGCAGGCCGGAAAGACCTTGCGGCTCATCGCCGTCGACGATGTGGACTTTCTTCGCTCCGACGCGAAGTACACGCTGGTGGCGTGGCGGGACGGCGGCAAACCGGCCGAGGCGGTGGTGCGGACGCCGCTCAAGGAGCTGATCGAACAGCTCGATTCCGAGCGATTCGCGCAGGTGCATCGGTCGGTGGTCGTGAACCTGCGCTCCATCAGCCACGTGACGCGTCATGACAATGTAACGGCGGAGATTCACCTGAAGGGACGCGGCGAGGTGCTGCCCGTGAGCCGCAACTATGTCCATCTCTTCCGGCAGATGTAACGATCCGGCCGTTCGTCCCCGCCAATCCGCCACTCGTCGCGACGCCGTTGGCCGCGCACGTGCGCCGCGCGATAGTGCGTGGCATGACACCGCACGCATCCGCCTTTCTTGCCGGCCCAAGGCCAAAGGTCACCGCCAGGGCTGCCGGCGTCCTGGTCCTGATGACGATTCTGGGCGGGATCTTCGCGCAGGCCTTCGTCAGCAACGCGCTGATTTCGTTCACCGACGCCGCGGCTACGGCCAACAACATCCTCGCGAAGCGGTCGCTCTTCGAGATGAGTTTTACGGTCTATCTCATCGAGATGACCTGCCAGATCGCATCAGCGGCGCTTTTCTATCTTCTGCTGCGTCCAGTGAGCCGCAATCTCGCGCTCGTCGCCGCCTTCATCGATCTCAGTGGATCCATCATCAAGACGATGAGCCGTCTGTTCTACATCACTCCACTTTTTGTTCTGTCGGGGACGACTGCCTTGAACGCATTCAGTCCCGGCCAGCTCCGCGCGATTGCTCTCCTGTTGCTCAGGATCAATGACCGCGGCGCAGCGATGGCCCTCGCCTTTTTCGGCGTGAGCGGCTTGCTGCACGGATATCTCATCTTCCGCTCCACGTTTCTTCCTCGGACGCTCGGCATTCTCGGGATGATCGCAAGCGCAGGCTGGTTGAGGTTCTTCTTTCCGGCGCTGCGCATCCCGTCGTTCACGGTCATCGCCGTAGTTGCGCTATTGGTCGCCGCCGTCGAGATCTTCTGGCTGATCGTCTTCGGAGTCGACGAGGAGAAATGGAAGGAGCGGCACCGCTCGATGCAGGCTCTGTAAGACTCACGTCGCGATCAAGCCTTGCGATCGAGGTAGTTCTTGATTCGGGACCAATACTGATCGCGCCAGGCCTGCTCGGTCTCGGGGATCAGTTCCTTTGGAACGCCGCGATGCGTCAGCACGAGCTCCGTCCCGCCATCGGGTGTCGGCTTCAGCGTGAACGCGGCCATCGAGAAGATGCCCTCGGGGAATCGGCGGTGGCGCCAGGCCTGAACGATGCGCCGTCCGGGGACGAGATCGACGTTGATCCCGGTGACGTCACTCGCACCAAGTGAGAACGTCCCGCCAATCTTTTTGCTGATGGTTGCCGGCCTGCCGGTGAACGCGCTGTGCTTGCGCGAGTCGGCCAGCAGATCGTAAACGGTGGCCGGATCGGCCTTGAACTTCACGCGCTGCTTGATGGTCTTGCACATGGTTACTCCTCCTTAGGTTTCTCGTGAGCGAAGACCCCATCCGCACGCGAGGAGTCCGAAGAACGCAAGCGATAGACCGCCGGTGAGGCCGGGCGGATAGTACGAGAGATGGATCGTGTGCGCGCCGGGAGGGACTTCGATGGCGCGGAAGGCATAGTTCGCCGCGATGATCCGCGTCGGCCGGCCGTCGATCGTCGCCTTCCAGCCGCTCATGTTGCTCTCCGAACAGACGAGCAATCCGGGACGCGGCGTCCGGACGGCGAGATCCACATCGTTGAGCGAGAACTTCATCAGGCGTGGCTGAACGTCCGAGGTCGGGCCGGCGGCCGAAGGAAACGATGGCGGCGTTTCGAGCAACACGGTGCCGCGAGGAAGCGTCTGCAATGCCGCGAGAGCCTCGGTCTCAGACTTCGCGATCCGGTAGCTCGACGTGAACGAGTAGCGAGGATCGGCCGGACGCCGCATCAGGTGAACGAGGGCGTCGGCGTAGAACAGCTTGTAGCCTCGCTGCATCGCTTCCGCCACGTGTCGCTCATCCGAGGAGGAGATGGCGATGTATTCGATGTTCGCGACGTCGAGCACCCGCTCCGGAGGAATCTGTTTTGCCTCGCGCAGAATCGGGTCGGGGATCGGCCCGAAATAGCGATTGTAGAGACGGTACATCCGCGGCGACGCGGAAAGGATCGCGTCCAGCGTCGGCTGCCGGAAGACGGACTCGGTGTTGGCCGGGTACACCGGCAGCGGCAGCACGCGGCCGCCGCTGTTCGTTGCGGCCAGCACTTCGACGTAACGCGGCGGATGAGTCCACACATCTCCCCGCCGCGGCCGCGGGTAACTGGCGTTCCGTACACCCTCGGCTGCGAGCAGAGCGATCACGACGATCACGGCCGCGGTTCGCACGCGCGGCCATCGATATCCGATCCACGCCGCGATGACCGCCAGCACGCAGAAGACAATCAAGAGTCGGAAGTCCGAGAGCCAACGCCATCCCTCCGCTTGGAACGCAACTCCTCGGCGCGATGCCTGGATGCGCACCGCCAGCAACGCCAGCCCCGGGATGGACGCGCCGGCGGCGACGTGCCACGCGCGAGCCCGCCCGGCGAGCAACGCGTCGATGCCGAGTGCCGCGAGGATGGCTGCCGAATACGCGACCGTGATCCCGAGGTACGCGGCATAGTGGAAGTTGCGCAGGAGCGGAACGAAGGCGATCCATTGCACGGGCGGGAGGCCGATGATCTTGGCCAGTGCAAGCACACCGCAGAGCGACGCGGTGATCCTGAGAATGCGCGCGGCGCTTCCACCGCGCAGGACGACGCCGATTCCCGCCAGGAAAAGCGCGACGACTCCGATGTAGTAAAGGTGAAGTCCCATCCAACCCATGACGGCGGGATGTGCGTAAATCGGGACGCCGCCCATGATCGTCGGCGAGAGTGCCTGTCCGAGCTGGTTGACCGCCATCGTCTCCTCGGCCGCATGCGAGTAGTACTCGCGGCTGTGCGACATCTCGGTCATGGCCTTCACGCCAGGCAGATAGACAACGGAGGCGATGGCGATCGAGACGGCTGCAGCGCCGGCGAACCACGCCGCGGTTCGTGCACGCTCCGTCGACTTTGTGATGAGGGCCACGACGGCGTACACGACGCTCATCCCGAAGATCTGCAGCAGGACTGGCGGAAACGACGCGAGCGCGACAAACGCAAACGCAAGCGCAAGCTGCGCCGCGCGCCGCGCATCCGGCTTATCGATCAGACGCGCCGTGACGAGCAACGGCAGTGAAAAAAATGCGACCGGTTGTCCGATCACGGAAGGCATCGTTTGGATCACCGCGCCGGAGAAACTGAATGCGATCGCTCCCGCCAGCGCGGCCGGCCATCGCAGCGCGTGCCGCCGAAGAAAGTAGTAGGTCAATGTGCCGGAGCAGAGGATCAGGAGCAGGATGTAGACGTTCCTGATCAGACTCCCGTTGCCCAGCAGAACGACCAGCAGCGAAGGCGGAAAGAGGTACGCCGGCCACATCGCGGCGAAGGACGGACCGCCGCCGCCGAGGTATGGATCCCAGAACGGAAACTCTCCCCGCACAAGGCTGCGCCGCAGGAACTCGCGCGACGGATCGCTCTGCATGATGGCCGAGGTGATGTCGCGGAAATTGGGGTACCCAACCAGGTCGGGACGCTTCCACTCCGCGGGAGAGCTGAAGTCCGGCCAGAGAGGATTGAGATTGTCGGACGCGACAAGCGATCTGCCGCCGAAAACGACGTTCGCGAACGCCGCCACGACCAGCAGCGCGAGCAAGGCGATCGCAATCCGGTCCTCCCGCAAGGAAGGGCATTGTGGATCAGCGTGGAGCGCACTCGCAACGTTACTCAGTGTTGTAACCGGCCGTTGCGTCCCGGCTGAATCGTTTGCGCGCAATCCCAAAGCGTTTCTGGAGCGCCACGAATACGAAGAACGCGCGATTGAGAAGGCGCGTTGCCAGGCTCGCGTCCCACCGTCCGCAAAGCACCGTGACGACCGCACGAAAAATCTGTCGCGGAGGATTCGGGTCGAAGAACAGATCGCGGAACTCAGGCGTGTAGAAGCCGACGACGAAACGACGGTACGAACGATAGCGCCTGCGCGAACGGTCGCAGTATTTCTTGAAGCGCTTGGCTCGGAAGTCGTTCGCCTTCGCCGCGCCATCGAGTGTCTCCGCGGCTTCGATTCCCGACTCCATCGCAATCGACACACCGGTCGAGAAAACAGGATCGAGAAACGAGCCGGCATCGCCGGCGAGGATCCACCGGTCGCCGGCGTAGGTTGAGGCCTGATACGAAAAATCCTTTTCCACTCGCACCGGCCACTCCCGCGTCGCGTTGCGCATCAGCTCCGCAACCACCGGCGTGTCGGCAATGGCCTGCTGCAAACGCTCTTCGTTCGTTGCGGCGGGAAGTTGCTGAAAGAGAGTCTTCGGCAGCACCACGCCGACGCTCATCAAATCGTTCGCGACTGGAATCAGCCAGAACCACCCCGAGTCGGCGCGAGCCACGAGACGAATGTCGTCGGGACGATTTCCGGCAAGGCGCGGAACGCCGCTGTAGTGAGCAAAGATCGCGATGTTCGCGAGGCGAGGTTCGTCGCGCCGAAGCGCAAACTTTCTTGCGAGCAGGCCATTGCGTCCTGTCGCATCCACGATCGCCTTGACCCGAACACGTCCGGCAACTCCGTCCGCATCATTGAAATCGATCGTCGCGGATTCGGAGTCGAACTCGCACGCGGTCACCTGGTGCGCCTCGCGCACGTCGACGCCCAGCTCTTTCGTCCGATCCATGAGCATGTTGTCGAACTCGGCGCGCGGCACCTGAAACGTCTGCGGCCTCCGCACCTGGGTGACGGTCGAGAAATCGACCCCTCGCCCGCTCACGCCGTCATGAGTAAACAGCCGCGCGCCCCACTTCTCGGGATACTCCGCTGCGGCGGCGCGAGCCGTGAGACCGAGCGCGGCGAGGTGGTCATTCGCTGTAGAGAGAAGAGATTCGCCGATGTGAAACCGTGGGAACGTTTCGCGTTCGAAGACGACGACGCGATGTCCTCGCTGCGCGAGAGAGATGGCCGCCGAAGATCCAGCCGGTCCACAACCGGCGACAGCAAAATCAAAATCATAGGACGGCATCAGACAGACTCCAGTTCGTTGATTCGTTCATTGTGCGGGATGAAGGGCTTCGCTCGTTTGATCTTCACCCGATCCTCTCTGATCGCGATGCAGCCGGCGATACCGGGCGGGCGTCAAGCCGGTCAGTCGCGCGAATGCGCGCTGAAACAGGACATGCAAATTGGACGGTAACGAACCGCCGTCACTCGCGAATGTCGACTACTTGAAGGGATGGTGGCCGAGGCTGGGCCGACCTGCGAGCCGCGCCGTGCGCGGTGGCTGGGAGACAGGGAGTCGAACCCCGATTGAGCGGTTCAGAGCCGCTTGTCCTACCATTGAACGATCTCCCAGTGCTGGCGGGCGGTGGATGCTACACGGCGCTAAACGCCTCGGTCAATATCCTCATTCCGTGCGGTCGCGGACAGAGCACCTTCGCGTTTCGTGCGACAATCGCCGGGCGAGGATGAAGACGTGTTACCCGAGGTTTTCGAGTGTCCGCAGTGCCAGCGGCAGTTTGTTTTTGAGCTCGTCGAAAACGTTGACGACCGCTCCATCTACTGCCCGCAGTGCAAGCGCTACCTCGGCGAAAAAGATCTCAACTTCATCCTCATCTCCGAGATCGAAGAGCTGACCGAACGCCTTCGCTTCGAGCGCGAACGCCTCGAAAAGGACGAAGCGCTCTACTCGATGTCCGACTGCGATGCAGAGCTGAAGCTGTACGGCACCGAGGTCCACAAGGTCGTCAGCATCCTTCGCAAAGCCGTGGCGGAGCTGGACGCGCTGAAAGAGCAGTACCGGTAACGCAGACGTCCGGCGACGTCGACTCCGCTACCCGACCCTGACGAGATATTTGGCGAGGTCGTACCAGAGAGCCGCGGACGTCAGCAGCAGGAACCAGCGCGCGGATGCGAATGACGGGATGATCAGCGCCGCGCTGACGAGGAAGAGGTCGGCGAAAATGCGCAGGAAGCCGTAGTCCTCGAGCCAGATCGTGTGCGGAAGGATCGAGAAGAGCGCCAGGTAGCCGAGCCAGGCCAGTTTCCACTCCAGCGGCGCGCGCGTCCGGCGCCACACCAGCACCACGGTGATGACGACGGCGGCGAGGAAAAAGCTCTCCAGAAAGTTGAGACGTTCGAGCTGATTGCGTCGAAAGGATGCCGTCGCCAGGAAGTGCGCGAACTCGAAGAACGGCAGCTCCCTGTCCGGCGCGCCCGCGCGCAACGGCGACACGCCCCACTGAATCGCGAGGATGATCTGCCACAACACGTAGACGGCGATCGGTACGCAGAACGTCGTTGTCTCGATGCGACGCTCGCGGCGCAACAGCCGTTCGATCAACCACGCCGCGGCAACTGCGAATGCGAGCAGCAGCGTCGTCTCGCGCGTCAGCACCGCGGCGGTGAGAAGGATCGCCGCGGCGGTATTGCGCCGCGAGGCGAGCGCCCAGATCGCGCCCATTGCGAATGCCGCGGCCACGATCTCGGCCAGATCGCGCGAGAACGTCAACACGAAGCCGGGATGCAGCGGCACGATCACGCCCCACAACGCATGCAGCCCGAATCGTTTTGCGAACGCGCCGCCGAACGCCGCCATCGCCGCTGCGGCCGCGATGTTGACGATCACGAGCAGCCACGGAATCCAACTGACGCGGCCGAGAGACAACAGCCAGACGATGAAGGGATAACCGATGCGCTGCTGACGGTACGCCGGATTGTCGATTCGGATTCCATGCGCCGCCTGCACGCGCGTGAAGGGATTGATGGCCAGGCGGTAGAACCACATTCCGTCGTAGCCGCCGATGTTCGGGATCACCGTCAACCCCGCGGGAACCTTCGTGGCATCGACGTTCGATCCGCCGGCGATCACGAAGAACGAAACGTCGCCCCCTCGGCTCCGCAACAGCAGGACGAAAAAGGTGATGTAGCAGATGGCGATGAGGATCGCCGGCATCAGCGGCGAGTCGAGCCACGTCCGCGATTTCATCAGCCGCGATTATCCACCGTAACTTTTCGCTTCCTCGGCGGTTTAATGGGCGATTCATGGATCGCGCAATCGAAGACCGCGAGCGGCTGCTGATCGAAGCGGCGCAGAAAGACCCAATGCGGTTCGCGGATCTGTACGAAGAGAACTTCGGGCGCGTGTGGGCCTTCGTCATCCGGCGCGTTCGCGATCGAGTGATCGCGCAGGACATTACGTCCGAGGTCTTTCATCAGGCGCTCGCGAACGTGGGGAAGTTCGAGTGGCGCGGACTGCCATTCGCGGCGTGGCTGTATCGGATCGCGTCGAATGCGATCGCCGATCACTTCGCGAAATCGGCGCGCGAGCAGGGCGCGCCGGCCGAGGTAACGATTCCTCCGCACGAGATCGAAGACATCGAGCGCCGCGCGTCGCTTTATCGCTTCGTCGATCGCCTTCCGGCCGAGCAGCGGCGCGTGCTGGTGATGCGGTTCGCCGAGGAGAGGAGCATCCGCGAGATCGCGTCGGCGATCGGGCGAAGCGAGGGCGCGGTCAAACAACTTCAATGGAGAGGCCTGCAGACGCTGCGGGCACGAATGGGTACGAATCATGGCTGAGCGCGATCTGATCGAACGGCTCGACGAAGCGGTCGAAGCGATTCTCAGCGATCACCGACAAGGCCTCGCGCTGGCCGAGCCGGAGCTGGCCACGCTGCTGATGGTCGCGGACGATCTGCGCGCGCTCCCCGACCCCGCATTCAAATCGCAGTTGCTGGCGGAGCTGGTCCCGCTGATGGAGGATGAAATGACGACGACTGAGTTCCCTTCGATCCGGCCATATCTGCTGGTGTCCGATGCCGACGGCATGATCGCGTTCCTGCAGGAGACGCTCGGCGCCGAACTGCTGGGGCGTTATCCGACGCCGGACGGCCGTGTAATGCATGCAGCGTTGCGCGTCGGCGATTCGCTCATCGAGATGGGTGAGCCGGAGTCCGGACCGAAGCCGATGGCACTGCACATCTATCTCGATGACGTCGAAGGTGCGTACAACCGCGCGCTGGCGGCCGGCGCGACCTCGACGCTGCCGATCACCGATCAGGCGTATGGCGATCGCGAAGGTGGCGTGAAGGATCGCTGGGGCAACGCCTGGTACCTGGCCACGCATCAGGAGGAGGTAACCGAGGAAGAGTTGATGGAGCGCTTCAGCGGCGGGGGAAGCAAGCCGCGGAAACAGCCGGGCGTTGGTCCGCGTCCCGAGGGGTATCACACGGTCACGCCGTTCCTGCATGCGCGCGGCGCGCGGAAGTTGATCGCGTTCCTGCAGGACGCATTCGGCGGGACGACGGCGCACATCACCGACATGCCCGACCGCGAAGTCGCGCACGCGGCGGTGCGGATCGGCGACTCGCTGATCGAGCTCGGCGAAGCGCATGGCGAGTCGCAGCCGATGCCGGCGGCGATCCACCTTTTCGTTTCGGACGTCGACGCCGTCTATGAACGCGCGCTCCGCGCCGGGGCGACGTCGGTCGAACCGCCGGCGGATAAGCCGTACGGCGAGCGGGGAGCGTGGGTGATCGATCCGTTCGAGAACCAGTGGTTCATCGCGACTGCGAAGGGGTAACGGTTCACGCGGGGCTCGCGGAGAGGCGGAGATCAAAGAGGTTTTCTCCGCCTCTTCGCGTGAAACCGTCCTCTCTGAAATCCGTAGCAACTCCGACAAATCACGATCGAGGTGTGTGCATGCGGATGATGAGAGTGGCAATGGCGGTGGTCGTCGTCGCGTTGGCGTCGACGGCCGGTTTCGCGCAGTCGAAGGAGCGAGCGGACATTCCGGAGCAGTCGAAGTGGCGGCTCACGGATTTGTATCCGAGCGATGAAGCGTGGCGCGAGGCAAAGGACAAGCTCGTCGCGCGCATCCCCGAGGTGAAAAAGTACAAGGGGACGCTGGCGCAGTCGCCGCAGCAACTCGCGGCGGGATTGACGCTGCTCAACGATCTCAACAAAGAGTTCTCGCGCGTCTACGTCTACACGGGACTCATCGCCGATCAGGACACGCGCGTGGCGAAGTACCGCGCCATGAAGCAGGAGATGGATCAGCTCGGGTCATCGTTCGGCGCCGACACCGCGTTCATCGAGCCGGAGATTCTGAAGATCGACCGCGCCACGATCGATTCCTATATCGCCAAAGAGCCGAAGCTCGCTCCGTACACGTTCTACCTGCACGACCTGTTGCGCCGTCAGGCACACACGCTTTCCGAACCGGAAGAGAAAATCATCGCCGACGCCGGGCTGATGTCATCCGGGCCGAGCGATGTCTACGGCGTCTTCACGAACGCCGATTTCCCCTTCCCGACCATCACGCTCGCTGACGGCACCACGCGCAAGCTCGATCTGGCCACCTTCTCCGTTTCGCGCTCGCTGCCGAATCGCGAGGATCGCAAAAAAGTCTTCGAGGCTTTCTTCGGCGCGCTCGGCGACTACCGCGGCACGATCGGCACGGCGCTCAACGCCGAGGTGCAAAAGGATCTGTTTTACATGCGGGCCCGAAAGTATCCGACCACGCTCGACGCCGCGCTCGAACCAGACTCGATCCCGACCTCGGTCTACACGAAGCTGATCGACGGCGTGAACGCCAACCTGCCGACCTTCCATCGCTACCTGAACCTGCGCAAGCGGATGCTCGGTCTCAGCGATCTGCATTACTACGATCTCTACGCGCCGCTCGTCGGCAACGTGAAGCTCGACTACTCGCTCGATGAAGCGAAGAAAAACATCCTCGGCGCCGTCTCGCCGCTCGGCACCGGCTACACGAGCGTCATCGAGCGAGCGTTCAACGACCGCTGGATCGATCTCTATCCGAACGCCGGCAAGCGCACCGGCGCATATTCGAACGGCGGCGCATACGACGTCCATCCGTTCATGCTCATCAACTACAACGGCCGCTACGACGACGTGAGCACGGTCGCGCACGAGCTCGGCCACACGATGCAGAGCTACTTCTCGAACAAGAACCAGCCGTATGCGACGGCTGGCTATCCGATTTTCGTGGCCGAGGTCGCGTCGACGTTCAATGAAGCGCTGCTGAACGACTACATGCTCAAGCAGATCAAGGATCCCGCCACGCGCCTCTCGCTCCTCGGCAATTACCTCGAGGGGATGAAAGGCACCGTCTTCCGCCAGACGCAGTTCGCCGAGTTCGAGCTGCGCATTCATCAGGCAGCGGAGAAGGGCGAGCCGCTGACCGGCGACACGTTCGATGCGATGTACCTCGACATCGTGAAGCGCTACTACGGCGACGACAAAGGCGTGTGCAAGGTCGACGATGTGGTGAAGCACGAGTGGGCGTACATCCCGCACTTCTACCGAACGTACTACGTCTATCAATACGCGACCTCGGCGACGGCGTCCGCGGCGTTGTCGGAGAAGGTGATGTCCGGCGATGCGAACGCGACGAAGCGTTACCTCGCATTCCTGTCCGCGGGCGGATCGAAGTATCCGATCGATCTGCTCAAAGACGCCGGCGTGGACATGACGACGTCAGAGCCGCTCGACCTGACCATGAAGAAGATGAACCGCGTCATGGACGAGATGGACGCGATCCTGAAGCAGATGGGGAAGTAGGTTTAAACGAAGGGGAACGCGCAACTACCCCGGGAACCGTCCCCGCCCGCCCATGCCGCCCCGTCCGCCGCGGCCTCCGTAGCCGCGGGTGGGGCGGTCGGTGTCGCGGTTGCGTGCGGTGATCGCGTCCTGCAGTGCAGTCCACTGTTGCTGCGTGAGGATCGTCCGTTCGGAGGCGAGGAGCTGGACGCGGCGATCGAAAAGCGCGTCGCGGACGCCGCGCAGGCGCTGCCCGGCCGCGGTGATGTCGGCCGCGGACGGCTGATTCGCTTCAACCGTCTGCCGCAAGTCGCGCGCGGCCACCAAGCTGTCGCGCTCGAGCTTCGCGATCTCTCCGCTTTGATCGCTGCTGATGCGGTCGAGCGACGCGGCCTGATCGGGCGTGACGTTGACGGCGACGCTGATCCGCGGATCGTGCCACCAGTCGGAGGGCGGCACCAGCTCCAGTCCGTCGCCTGCACCCTC
Organism: Thermoanaerobaculia bacterium; assembly: GCA_049586115.1. Lineage (GTDB taxonomy): Bacteria > Acidobacteriota > Thermoanaerobaculia > Gp7-AA8 > Gp7-AA8 > JADGNZ01. The sequence goes on from JBAVBF010000550.1 coordinate 16,051, forward strand.
GGCACGCGCGCGTGCGAAACCACCGCGATCACCTCCACCGGGATAACTCTGGGGCGGACGGCGATCGTCCGTGTCGGACGTGCAGGCGGCGAGGACGAGTGCGAGAAGCGAGAGCGCGATGACGAATGTGCGTTTCATGCGAACGAGGCTACGACTTCGATCGGATGCCGTTGAAGCGGACGTGTGACGTTTGCCGTAAAATCCCGGCGGTCCGCAAATCCGGCAGAAACGAGGTGCGTATGCGATCGATGATCGGCGCTGTTCTCTCCCTCTTCATGGCCACTGCTGTCCTGGCGCAGTGGGAACCGCCGGGCGCGCCGCAGATTCGCGACGACGGCGGACCGCCGCGCGTCTACTTCGCGCACTCGTACTACAAGGACACGCCGCGAAAGGCTGGCCTCGACGACCGGCTTTCCCTGCATGTCCAGAATTTCGGGGCGCTGCTGAAGCAGGCCAACGGCAACTGCCAGGGCATCGTGCTGTTCGTCGAAGGGATGCCGCTGAAAGGAGACAAGCCGGAGTCGTGCGACACGGTGGCCGGGCATGTCCGCTACCGTCTTCTTCGCGATCCAAACGACGATACGGCGTGGCACACGCTGCTCGGCAGCCCGCGCAATTATTCGCATACGGTCGATGTGAGCGTAGGGTCCGACGCGCAGTTCCCGATCGCGAGCAGCGCCACCTTCGATCTCGAGGTCATTCCCGCCATCCAGTTCCGGATTTTCATCGGCCTGATGGTCCTGGCGCTCGGGTTGTTGATTCACCTCTGCCGCAATACGAGCCTGATCCGAAGCGGGACGCATCCGGTGTCGAGCGAGCGCCCGTATTCGCTGTCGCTCTTTCAGATGACGTTCTGGTTTTTCCTCGTCATCGCCGCGTACGTCTTCATGTGGCTGATCAACGACGAGCTGGACACGATCACCGACTCCGTTCTCGGCTTGATCGGCATCGGCGCCGCGACCGCCCTCGGCGCCGCTCTGATCGACAAGAACAAGACCGCACCGCTCCCCGACGAGCCGGGAGGGCGGTCGAAGGGCTTTCTCAACGACGTGATGAGCGATCCGACCGGCATCAGTCTCCATCGCTTCCAGATGTTCGTCTGGACGATTGTTCTCGGCGTAATTTTCATCGGCTCGGTCTACAAGAACCTGGAGATGCCGGAGTTCAGCGCGACGCTGCTCGGACTGATGGGCATCAGCTCCGGGACCTACCTCGGCTTCAAAGTTCCTGAAAAACAGGGAAGCGATACACCGCCCGGCGCAACGACGCCAAGTCCGGAACCGGAGGCGAGGGAGACACCGGCGACGTAGGTGTTGATTTCATCTGCGGTCATCTGCGTAATCTGCGGATGAAGGATTACGAATCGAGCAGTTCGAGGATTGCCGTCAGCTCTCTCTTCACATCGCCGAGCGCTTTCGACACATCCTTCGACGGCGCCGCCGCCGCGACAGGCGCGGTCACCTCGGCTACCGGCGCGGACATCTCAACATCCAGCTTCTTCTTTGCGCCGGCGATCGTGAAGCCCTCAGAGTAGAGAAGCTGTTTGATGCGCAGGATGATGTCGATTTCGTGGCGCGTGTAGAGGCGCTGGCCGCCGCCGCTCTTGTTCGGAGCCAGCGGCGGAAACTCCGTCTCCCAATAGCGGAGCACGTACGGCTGCACCTCGGCCATCTTGCAGACTTCGCCGATCTTGTACAGCCGGCCCTCATCATCGACAGGCATTGACGGCGATTATAGGCGGCGCCTACTCCGTCCCGAATGCCACCGCGCCGGCGCCGTCCGATTCAAGCTTGCCTTCGATTTCGTTGAAGAGGCCGACCGAAGCCGCGAAGACGTCGTCCACGCTGATCTCGTTCATGCAGCCGTGGTGCATGAGCGGGCACTCCCGTTTGTAGCAGGGCTGGCAGGCGAACGGTTTGCGGACCACGCGCGAGGCGCCGGGAATCACCGTGCGATCGGGATCGGTGGGGCCGAAGATCGACACCGAGGGAATCGCGAGGGCCGTGGCAAGATGGAGAGGACCGCTGTCGTTCGTGACGACGACGGAGCAATGCGAGATCGCGGCGGCGAGATGCAGGACGTCACCGTCGTCGCCGATGATCGGCAGGCCGCTGGTGGACGCGGAGATCGCCTCGGCCTGATGACGTTCGCCGGGACTGGTGAGCAGCACGACGGAAAAGCCGGCATTGCGCAGCCGCTCGGCCAGCTCGCCGTAACGCTGATCGCCCCAATGTTTGGCGCGGCCGTAAAGCCCGCCCGCGTGCAGGCCGAAGAGCGGCTCGTCGAGCCGGACGCCGGCATCGCGCATCAGCCGCCCGGCGCGCTCGCGCACGTGCAGCGGAATGGTCATGGTCGGAATCTCATCGACGACGCGCGGTGCATTCATCGCGGCGAGCAGCATCGAGTAATCGTCGAGCTGATGGCCGCGCGAGGAATCGGGACGGACGCCGTGCGTGAGCAGCATCCCGCGCGCGTCGGTCGAGTAGCCCCAGCGTTCGCCGATGCCGGCCGCGAAGGCGACCATCGCCGCGCGGAACGAGTTCGGAAGGATGACGGCGCGGCGGAAGCGTCCCGCCTTCAGCATGCGGATGCGCTCGCGCGTATCGCCGTTCCACGGAATCACGTTGCGGAAGATGCCGGCCGAGGCGAGGAGGGAGGCGATGTGCTCCGGCGCGGCCACGGTGATGCCGCCTTCGCCGCGGAAGCGATGGTAGAGCGCACGGTAGGTGGGAAGCGCCAGGACATTGTCCCCGACCCAATTCAGGCCGACCACAACGGTCTCACTGGCCATCTGATGTTTCGTTTTCGATTTCACCCGGCGCGTTCCCCTTCCAGCGGTCGTGCATCCACAACCATAACTCCGGGCGAGCTGCGATACGGCGGGAAATGACGTCGTTGATGCGCGTGGTAAGCGCCTCGGCGTTCTTCTCGTCGCTACTCAGTCGATCGATCCGGATTGGCTCCTCAAACTCGAGACGGTGCCCAGTTGTGCCCGGAATGCAAAAACCGAACACAATCTCTGACGACTGGCGCAACGCCATCTTCGCGGGGGCGTCCGTCGTCCACGCCGAACGGCCGAGAAACGGGACGAGAATGCCTTCACGCGGCTGCACTGCCTGATCGGGAAGCAGGACGACCACGCCCTTCTGCTGCAGCGCCTTGAGGAGCGGCCGCGCTGCGCGCTGGCGGTCGACGACCTCGGCTCCCGTCAGCGCGCGGATGCGCACGAGGTCGCGCTCGAGCAACTCGTTGTCGAGCGGCCGCGCCACGGTGTGCACGTTGCGCACGAGCGCCATGATGGCCAGTCCGCCGATCTCCCATCCGCCGTAGTGCGCGCTGATCAACACGACGCCGCGTCCGAGGGCGATGGCGTCTTCGAGGATGTGCGCGTTGACGAACGGGCAGTACGACGGGATCTGCTCGATCGGCACATGCTGCATGCGAATCGTTTCCAGCGCTTCGCGGCCGAAATGACGCCAGCATTCGTCGATGATGCGCCGCCGCTCCGCCTCGCTCTTCTCCGGAAAGGTCTCGGCGAGGTTGCGCATGGCCAGGC
>JBAVBF010000551.1:0-2510 GCA_049586115.1 Thermoanaerobaculia bacterium
CTCCAGTTCGCGCACATTGCCCGGCCAGGCGTGCGCGGAGAAAACGTCGAGCACGGGCTGCGACGGACCGGCGATCGAATCCTTCTTCATCTCCGCGGCGATGCGATGCTTGAAGTGATCGACGAGGAGCGGGATGTCTGAGGCGCGGTCGCGCAGCGGCGGGACGGCGATCTCGTAGCCGGCGAGCCGGTAATACAAATCCTCGCGGAACTTGCCTTCGGCGACCAGGCGTTTGATGTCGCGATGCGTGGCGGCGATGAGACGAACGTCGACGCGATGACTTTTCTCGGCGCCGAGCGGCGTGACGATGCCGTCCTGCAGAAAACGGAGGAGCTTGACCTGAAAGGCCGGCGAGATGTCGCCGATTTCATCAAGGAAAAGCGTTCCGCCGTCCGCGCGTGAAAGCGCGCCGCGGCGGTCCTGGCGCGAGTCGGTGAACGCGCCGCGCGTCGATCCGAAGAGTTCATTTTCTAAAAGCGTGTCGGGGATCGCGCCGCAGTTGATGGCGATGAATGGGCCGGCAACGCGGTCGCCGAGGTCGTGAATCGATTGCGCGACGAGCTCTTTGCCGCTGCCGCTCTCGCCGAGAATCACCACCGGCACCTTGAGCGCGGCCACGCGCGCGATGGCCTTGTACATGGCGATCATCGATGGATGCGAGCCGACGATGCGCGAAGCAGGGCCGGGATCGATCGCGACCTCGCTCGCCACGCGGTCGCCGAGCGCGGCGCGAACGCGCGCGATCAGCTCGTTGAGGTCGAACGGCTTGGCGATGTAGTCGAACGCGCCGATGCGTTGCGCGAGCGCGGTCGTTTCGATGGTGCCGCGCGCGGTCATCAGGATCACGCGCGGCGGATTTTTTCGCTCGGAGAGCGCTTGCAACAACGTCAGACCGGTCTCGCCGGGCATGTAGATGTCGCTGAGCACGAGATCGATGCGATGCGCGCGCAGCGCTTGCAGCGCCGAGGTGACGTCGCCGGCCTGCACGGTTTTCAGTCCGACCTTCTCGAGCGCCATGGCCGCACTTTCGCGGATTCCGATGTCGTCGTCGACCACGAGCACGGTCGCCATCACATCGCTCCTGCTTTCGCTGACTCTGCGGCAACAGGCAGCGTGATGCGGAACCGCGAGCCGCTGCCCTGAATCGATTCGACGCTGACGGCGCCGCCGTGCCATCTGGCGATTTCGGAGACGAGGGAAAGTCCGAGGCCGAGGCCGTTCGTTCCAGCGGCAGTGGTACCGCGAACGAAACGGGCGAAGATTTTCTCGCGCTCCGTTTCGCTGATGCCTGGTCCGCGATCTTCGACTTCGAGCATGGCGTCGTTGTTTCGGCGCGCAACGCGGATGGTGACGGCGCCGGTCGTGTACTTCAGCGCGTTGCCGATCAGGTTGTCGACGACGCGATCGAGCAGCGCGGCATCCGCGCGGACGAAGACGTCGCGATCGGCGGAGACGAACAACGTCCGCTCACTGCCGGCGCGGAGGAAATCGACGCGTGCGGCGGTGAGCTCGCCGAGGTCGACGATCGCTGACGACGATGCGAAGTCGCGCAGCGGGAGGCGTTCCAGGTCGAGAAGAGTTCCGACCATCGTCTCCAGTTTCCCGGCTTCGTGCTGGAGCAGCGACGCGACGCGTTTTCGCTCGGCGTCGCTGAGATCGAATCCGTTCATGAGCTGCGTGAGGCTGCGCATCGATGCGAGCGGCGTCTTCAATTCATGCGCGAGCACGCGCTTCGACTCGGCGTCGCGCTCGCGGTGATCGATGTAGCGTTCTTCGCTGCTGCGCAAGGCGGCAATGATGATGCGCGTTTCGAGAACGCCGAGCGCGATCGCTGCCGATGCGACGAGCGTGATGAACGGGATGGCGATTCCGTTCGCGAGCAGGGCGATGCCGCCGGCGACGATCGCGACGATAACGATGCCTGCGGCGATGCGGCGCCGCCGCGCAATCAGAATCGTGCCGATTCCGATCGCGGCGAAAACACCCGCGGCAATCGGCGGGAGCTCGGTGATGACGTCGCCGCGGATGATCGACTCCGTCGCCGCGGCATGAACCGTGACGCCGGGATCGGGCTGATGGCCGCGCGTCGTCGGCGTGAGCACGCGGTCGCCGAGCGCGAGAGCGGTCGGGCCGACGAAGACGAGTTTTCCGCGGAGATCGTTCGCCGGATTGCGAAGCAAGTCGGCAGCGCTGATCGTCGGAATCGCGCGCGGACGCGTACGGAATGCGGGCGCGATCGAACGGCCGACCGGAATCGGCGCGCCGGTGACGAGCGACGCGGCTTCGACGGAGAGCGCGGTCAGCGAACGATCGCCGCTCTGCTTCGTCGCGGAAAGCCGTCGCAGGATGCCGTCGTGATCGAGCTCGAAGTTGCCATGCGCGGCCGTGATGGACTGCGACAGCGGCGCGCCGGGCAACAGCCAGCGGCCATGTTCGTCGACGACCGCGACGGCCAGCACCGGCAGGCGCCTGGCGGATTTCGCAAGTTGATCATCGCCGCTGCGTGGCTC
>JBAVBF010000552.1:0-13153 GCA_049586115.1 Thermoanaerobaculia bacterium
CAGCGTCATTCATGCTCCGGTCGAAGTATCCGAACAACTCATGTCTCCCGACATGGTCCACCGTCTCCTCGGATGTCCCATCCTCATTCATCTCCCACGGGAAGAAGTGATTGATGCTGTTCCCCTGCAGGTTGGTGCCGGCGAGGAGATCGGTCCGGGCGCTGCGCGGCTCCGGATAGACCTCGACGCGCTGATCGAGACGCGCCGCGTTCGCCGACTCGTCGGCGTAATCGAACGTGCCGTACGTTCCCCCTTCCGTCGCATCGGTATCGGCTTGCTGATCGCGCTGCAGGTGATCCCAGCGCGTGAAGATGACGCGGCCGAAGCTGTCGATCGATGGAGTGAAGAGTCCCGAGGGCGTGTGATTGAGCAGCCGCAGATCGCCGCTGGCGGGATCGAGGCTCCAGAGTCCGGTGACCGTCGGCGCTTCTTCGTACTCGTCGAGTTGCGGATACAGATGCGCTTCGCCGCTGCGCGGCCGGTCGGAGGTGAAGAGGATGCGGTCGTCGGTGCCGTAGAACGGACTGACGTTGTTGTAGTTCGCCGGCTGATTGGCGATCTTTCGAATGACCGGCGTTTCGTTCTGCCCGAGACCGGTGATCTCGTAAATCTGCCAGTGATAGGTCTCAAACACGAACTGCTGCGAAGGCGCTCCGATGACCATGCTGAAAAGCGCTTTCGTTCCGCTCCAATGCACGGACGGCTCGCGCACGGCGATCGATGCCGGACCTTGCATCCCGCCGTTGCCGAACCCCGCCGTGCGCGTGAGGTTCTTCGTCGTCCCATCGGGATAACGAATCCAGAGATCGCCACCGCGCGGCGCCTCGGCCACGGACGCGCCCTGGTTCCCGAACGCCGAGGCCACGGTAGTGAAGTCGGCAGGAACAGGCACCTGGGTGACGAACAGAATCGGATTGGCAAGCGTGACGGCGAGCAGCAGCGCTTTCATTCGGCGCATTATGCGCGGCGGCGATCGGGAAGGCGTGCGCCCGGTCACACTCAGCCGAGCCTATACTTTTGCGAAAAGGAGAATCCGATGAATCGCACACGCGGGATCCTCGCTGCGGCATTGCTCGCCCTCTTCGCCACCGGCTGTTTCGAAATCGAGCAATCGATCGAGTTGAAAAAAGACCTTTCCGGCACGGCCAACTTCAAACTCGGCGTCGACATGGAGCCGATGATCACCATCATGGCCAAGATGCAGAAGGAGATGAGCGGCGACAAGAGTCCGCTGACGAAGGCAGACATCGCCGCGGCAAAAGCGGAGTTCAAAAAGAAAGAGACGAAGAGCACTACTGAATCCGAGGATCCGCGCAAACAGGCGGAAGGCGGCCTGCCTCCGGGCGTGAAGCTGCTCGATGTCTCGGTCACTGAAAAGGAATTCGGCGTCACGACGAACATGAAGTTCGCGTTCGACAAGCTCGCCAGCCTCGTCGGAGTAAAGCTCAATTCGAAGAAAGAAGGCGAAGCCGGCGGCGATCCGACGAAGAAGTCCGTCATCGATTCGCCGTTCCAAGGCCTTGAAATCGCCGAGACCGCAAACACGATCACCATCCACACCAAGCCGCAGAACCCCGCCGAAAAAGTGAAAGCCGAGGCCAGTGAGTCAGGACCGAAACTCGATCCCGATACCGAAAAGATGATGAACGACGCCTTCAAGAATATGCGCATCGCCTGGAAGATCACCGCCCCTTTTGAGGTGGTCTCCAGCAACGCCACCCGCAGAGAAGGCAAGACGCTGATCTGGGAGTACGACTGGGACAAACTCCAGAAGCTAGCGACGTCACCCAAAGCCCTCGACCTCGGGGTGAGTGTGACGTACAAGAAGTAAGGAGGCGTGTCTACTCGGCGGCTGACGTATTAATGATAGACGCTCAATTCGTCCACGATTTCATGGCGGGCTTCTACGGCTATGGCCAGCTCAACGCGAGTTACTGGTTCATCGGTTTGGAAGAAGGCGTAATCGCGGATCTCGCGGAGTTCGAGCGGCGGCTTTACGCTTGGGATTCATTGGGTCGCCAGCAATTGGCAGATATGCGGGCCTTCCACTGCGAGATCGGAGGCCGCGCTTGGTTTAGCGCGCCGGTACCGCTACAGCGAACATGGCGGCCGCTCATTCGGACGCGTTATGTTGCGGAAAACCTTCCATTCGACACTGCGGAGTTGAAGAGATACCAGGCGGTTGACCTGGCAAGCGCCGACGGAGATATCGCACTTCTCGAACTGCGACCACTTCCATCCCACAGCAAGAGCGACTGGATTTACCGGTCTCTGAATGCTCCCGAATTACGGACTCGAGAGCAATACGAAACCATCGTTACTTGCGTCGTCGAGAGCGAATCATTTGGCAGTCACCGACTGCCATCCGCGCGCTGTTGTCACCTACGGTGACGTCTTTCGGTGGCGACAGGCAATCGGTGCGCACGCGTCTTAACGGGAAGACATGGACCGCCCGCCCAGGCGCGACGATGGTCGTCTGTACGCACCATCCCGAAGGTGCGCGGTCGACGCGCACTGGGATGAGATCGGTCGGTTCCTCCGCGAGGAATTCAGCCGAGATACCGCTGCTCGTTGTGCCAGATTAGCGACTCCACAGCAGGACGATGGGCGATGTCCTGGGGAAGCCCAATCCTCGAACCCTGAAGCGCGTAGTAGTCACGGCCATTCTCGAACTCCTCTTTGATGCGGCTGCTTACCTCGAATTGGTACTCAGGGTGACTGTCACATAGCCAGAATCAAATAGTTTGTGGATGTCGGCGCGCAGGAGGATGCCATTGTTGATTGAGTGTATGGGGAAATCATGGTAGTCGCGGATGTACGCCGCTTCTAAGACAGGCAGCGTCTTCTCGTTCGTGATCGCACATCGCCTGCCGTACGAATCGAGTACTGCCACGCGGAAACTACGTTGGCCGAGGCGAGGCCGAACGGCAACTTCTGAGCCATAACCCGAGATGATCGGCGCGTCGGCGATGCGCTCGCCGCGCAAACGGTGCTGCGCGACGAGAGACGTAGCAAGCGTGTCCAAGCGAGGCGAGGCGCGGGCGAGACATTCCATCCAAATGCGCTGCCCTTCTCCCATAGTGAGGTCGTAGGTCTTCCCCCTGAACCGTGGGACCTTTGAAGTCAGCAGGCATGCGAACCCAATTGCTCTCCTCGAAGAACACCGGCTGATTCACGAGGATGCAACCGATCCAGAAGTCCTGCTTCGCATCGATGTTGCTGTCAAAACGCCTGCGGATGCGAACCAACCGGTCACGCATCTCACCGTACGATCCCGCACCGTTCGCTTCGCCGTAGACCTGCCAGACCATGGAGACCGGAAGCCGCGAGAAATGAGCGAAGTAGCCAAATCCTGCGATGGTGTTATGCGGCGCCTTCAGTTTGAAAAAGAGCGGCTCGCCCGGTATGAGTGCGCCAAAGTTCGTCCCAGATCCCGGCTTCCAGAAGTTCACTTCATCGATGGGAGGCTCGATCGCGCGGAGGTAGTTGAACCAGTCGTAATCGGTATTGGCGACGAACCCGTGCACGCCATTACCATACTCTCTCGTACTGACGACGTCAGTCGGTGGTAGCTGCCTCGAGTCCCCAGTGCTACGATCGCTCTCATGCGACGCGTATCGAAACGCCCCGAGGGCGATGACGTTCTCCGGGATGCCGCGACGATGCAGCGGACGATGAATCGTTTGCGCGGGGGCGCTCTCGTTCCGCGCGGCGTTTACCGGTTCGCGGATCACGAGGAGGCTGACCGTTGGATGATCAGGACGATCGCGGATACTCACGCGCACCTGAGCTCGAAGACCTCCTCTCGCTCTGCAAAGCACTGAACGCTGAAGGCGTCCGCTACGTCCTTATCGGAGGCTTCGCCGTCATCCTGCACGGCTTCGTTCGCGCCACCAAGGACATCGATCTTCTGGTTGACGCGTCGGTCGAAAACGTGCAGCGGCTCAAACGGGCCATGGCCATTCTGCCCGACAACGCCATCGCGCTCATCGCTGACGACGAAGTCGAAAAGTATCGAGTGGTCAGGATCGCGGACGAGATCGTGATCGACCTTCTGAAGAGCGCGTGCGGTATCGATTACGATCGGGCAACGGAAGGCGGAATCGAGATCAGGACCGTCGAAGGCGTGGAGATTCCGCTTGGCCGTAAAGAGCTTTTGATCGAGACAAAGCAAACCGTGCGGCCCAGCGATGCCGCCGACGTTCAGTTTCTGCGGCTGCGAATCGCGGCAGAACGAAGTTCGTCCGCGCGGCAATGAAACGGGGGCTACTCCATCCCATCGATCGCCGCAGCGATCTCCGCGTTCGATGGGCGCTCGCGAAAGTCGGACTCGATCTTCATCCAGCGGATGCGTCCTTTCGCATCGAGCACGAAGACTGCGGGATGGGGGACGCCGTCTTCTTTTTCGCCCGCGTAGGCTTCGTCGCGGAGGGCGTAGCGGTCGATGATTCGCGAGCCGGGATCGGAGAGCAGCGGGAAGGGGAGCTCGCCGCGGTGATCGGAGGCGAGGAGTTGGGCAAACGCTCGTCCCTCACCCGTTGAATCGGGGCTGATCGCGTAGATCTTCACTTCGGGATAGGCGCGGGCGAGATCACGAAGTCCGGCCAACTGCCGGGCGCAATACGCTCACCAATAGCCGCGGTAGAAAACGAGGACCACCTTCGTTCCGGCCGCATCGGCCAGGCTCACGCGTCGCCGATTCTGATCGAGAAGCGCGAAGAGAGGCGCTGGCTTGCCGATCTTCGGGGGCGTTATCTTCGGCTGTCGAACTGAGGCAACGGCGAGAAGGAGCGCGAGGATTGACAAGCGGTTCGAGGATATCAAAGAGGACGTTATCCTTCCGCATCTTGAATCGCCGAATCGTTTTTTTACCGCTGCTTCTCGTTGCGTGCACGTCGTACTACCGTCATCCTGCCGTCACTCCGGAGACGTTCGTGCTCGACTACAACACGCCCGTTGATTCTCGGCTGCAGAAGAAACTCGAATCGATCGATGCGCGGCTTCGCGCGAAATATGGGATGACGACGGAGCAGACCGCCGCCGGGCTGCTCGACCTCAACCGGCCGCGCCTGGCTATGACGCATCCCGATCGCATCGAGTACGCCGCCAGCGTCGCCAAAGTCGGGATCCTGCTGGCGTACTTTCAACTGCATCCCGATGCGGCCACGCAGATGGACGCCGCGACGGAACACGAGCTGGGACTGATGATCAAAGCGTCCAGCAACGAAATGGCTGCGAAGTACTCGCGGGCCATGGGGCTGCGCGAGATCCAGCAGGTGCTCAACGAGCAGGGTTTCTACGACGCTGCACACGGCGGCGGCATCTGGGTGGGAAAGCATTACGGGCCGAACAGCGAGCGGATTGGTGATCCGGTCGCGAATCACTCGCACGGCGCCACGGTGCGCCAGCTCCTTCGTTTCTACTGGCTGCTGTCGCGCGATCAACTCGTCTCGCCTGCCGCCTCGCAGAAGATGCGCGCGATTTTTCTTTCGCCCGATATCCCGCACGACGATCACAAGTTCGTGAAGGCGCTGGCCGGACGCGGACTGACCATCCTCCGCAAGTGGGGAAGTTACGAGGACTATCTTCACGACTCCGCGATCATCGAAGGGCCAGGCCGGCGCTACGTTCTCGTCGCGCTCACGCATCATCCGCGCGGCGACGACTATCTCGAGGATCTCGCGCGCGAAGTCGATGACGTGATGACGGTCCGCAGATGACGCAGATAAAGCAGATTGGAGGTCTTGATGGCTGCATTGATCATCGTCGACATCGAAGTACTCGATCCCGTCCGTTACGAGGACTACAAGCGGCTGGCCTCGGCGGCGATTGCCGCGCATGGCGGCCGGTATCTCGTGCGCGGCGGAAAGAGTGAGGTCCTCGACGGCGAATGGCAGCCGCGGCGCCTGGTCGTATTGGAGTTCGACTCCGTCGAAAAGGCGAAGGCGTGGCGCAATTCACCTGAGTATGCCGTGGCGAAGAAAGTGCGCGATGGCTGCGCGCGAGCGAACATGATCGTCGTCGAAGGCGCGTAGCGCGTCGATCCCTCAACGAAAAACGCGGCCTAGCGGCCGCGTTTGGAGTGTCGATTTGGTGGAGCTGAACGGGATCGAACCGATGACCTCCTGAGTGCGATTCAGGCGCTCTCCCAACTGAGCTACAGCCCCACGATGTTGGAACTCCGCTGCTAACGGCAGCGTCCCGGAGGAGAATTCCGAGGGCGCGGATTATACCGATCTCGCCCCGCTCGAGGCATGAAGAATCTGTCTGAGGCTCCGTTGGCCTCCATCCTGCTATCGCCCCGCTCGTTATGCGATGGACACCTGGCGGCGACAACAGCGACGTTGAAGACCGGCGCGGATCGAGCGGCGGCGGATTTGGCGGATTCGGTATCGGCGGTGCGCCGATCGGATGCGGAGGGGCGATCATCCTGCTCGTCCTCAGCCTTCTCTTCCACAAGAACTTTTTCGCGCTCCTCGGCACGGGCCAGAGCGGGACGCAGGTCTCAACGCCGGCGGCGGACTCGAAGCCGGTGCAGGAGACGCCGGAAGAGCACACGGAATCCGAGTTCGTGAAGTTCGTCCTCCACGACGCGCAGAAAACGTGGGAGTCGATCGTGCCGCAGCAGACGAACGCAACCTACCGTCACGCCACGCTCGTGCTTTTCCGCGATTCCACGCAATCGGGATGCGGCTATGCGCAGGCGGCGTCCGGTCCGTTCTATTGCCCCGAGGATGAGAAGGTCTACATCGATCTCGCGTTTTACGATGAGTTGAAGCAGCGGTTCGGAGCCTCCGGCGACTTCGCGCAGGCGTACGTCCTCGCGCATGAGATCGGACATCACGTGCAGAAAGTCATCGGCATCGAAGAGAAGGTGCATCAGGCGATGGAGAACGATCCGCAGCGCGCCAAACAGTATTCGGTGCGGCTGGAGTTGCAGGCCGATTGTTTCGCCGGGATCTGGGCGCACTCGACGCAGGAGCGCAATCTGCTCGAGGCGGGTGACGTCGACGAAGGGTTGAACGCCGCGGCCGCGGTCGGCGACGACCGGTTGCAGCGCATGGCCGGACGCCGCGTCAATCCCGACTCCTTCACGCACGGCTCCTCGGCGCAGCGCTCCGAATGGTTCAAGCGCGGATTCGATGCGGGCCGGATCGCTGACTGCGATACATTCGCGTCCGGAGCGGTGCGATGACGCAATCGAATGTGCGGCACAACGAAAAAGACGAACGGTTTGAGAGCGATGCGGAGGGCGGCGTCGCCTTCGTCGAGTACATCATCGACGGCGACGAGATCACCTTCACGCATACCGAGGTACCGAAGCAGGCGGAAGGGAAAGGGATTGCGGGGAGGCTCGTGGCCGATGCGATGGCGTATGCTCGCGGCGCGAATCTGCGCGTGATTCCGCAGTGCGCGTACGTGGCGGCGTGGTTGAAACGGCATTCCGAGTACGACGACATCCTGCATCCCGAGTATCGCGAGAGCTAACGTCCGCGCAGTTTTCTGCTACTCTCTGCAATTGCAGATAACGTGATGGGTGTGTGATGGAACTGCTGCAATTTGCCAGGAGCAGGCGGGGCGGGGAGCTGATCGGGATCGTCATCCTGGCGGCCGGCATTTCCCTTTCGCTCGCGCTTCTCACCTACCATCCCGACGACTCCTCCGCGTTCTACACCTCCACGAACAGCGTCGTCGCCAACTGGATCGGCTATTACGGCGCCACGATCGCCTGGCTGTTCGTCGGCTTTTTCGGTTTCGCGTCGCTGCTGTTTCCGGGTGCGTTGCTCGTCGCCGGCTGGAACCGTATCTGCGCCAAAGAGATCGAATATCTGCAGACGAAGGCCATCGGCCTGGTCATCCTGATCATCGCCGCGCCCCCGTTGTGCGATCTCGCATTCGGCAAGGTCTGGCTTCGCGGCGCGCTGATCCCCTCGGGTGGTTACCTCGGGCAGGAGCTCAATCGCGCGGCTTCGTCGAATCTCAACGGCATCGGCGCCGCGATCGTGCTCGTGACGACGATGCTGGTCGGATTACTGCTCGCGACGCGCATCAGTCTCGCGGCGATCTTCGTCGCGCTGCACCGCAAGCTCCTCGGACTTGGACGCGCGTTCTCTCTGCAGTGGGCGCGCTTCACCGAACGGCGGCGCAAGGAAAAGATGAAGACGGCCATCGTCCGCAAACATCTCGACGCGCCGTCGTTGCGGCTCGTGCCGAACACGGATGACGCGCCGCTGCCGGCTGCCGGGCCGATCGTGCGCGAAGTGCGCGGCGCCGGACGCTTCCAGATCCGCAAAGTGACGAAGGCCGATCTGCGGAAGGCCGCCGAGGAGTTGTCGCGGCAGGAGACGCCGGATCCGTTCGCGTTGTGGGCGGCCGCGAAAGCCGATACCGTCGAAGCGGCCGAGTTCTCGCGCCCCGTTGCCGTCGAGGACGACGGCGAATTCGAAGATCCGCTCTACCTCGACGATCCGCCGGCCGTCCGTCCGCCGCGTCCCAAGCCGCAGATGCCGCGGCCGGTGCAGCGCAAGCAGAAAGAGACGCCGGCAAAGCGCGAGACGAAACTCACGCACGATCTCCTTCCGCCCGTCGACCTGCTCACCGCCGGTCCGAAACAGGACACGATCAACGACGACATCCACAAGCGCTTCCTCGACATCGGCCACCTCATCGAAGAGCGTTGCCGCGAATTCTCCGTCGACGGTGAAGTCACCGCGTATCACCCCGGTCCGGTCGTGACGACGTTCGAGTTCAAGCCGTCCGCCGGCGTGAAGTACGCGAAAGTCGTCAACCTCGGCGACGATCTCGCGCTCGCGCTCAAGGCCGAATCGATCCGCATCGAACGCATCAGCGGCTCGTCCACGGTCGGCATCGAAGTCCCGAACAAACGCCGCGAGCTGATCACACTGCGCGACATCATCGACACCGATGCCTTCACCCAGCAGTCGTCGCTCCTCACTCTGGCCCTCGGCAAGGACATCCACGGCGATGCCATCGTCACCGACCTCGCGCGCATGCCGCATCTGCTCGTCGCCGGCGCCACCGGCGCGGGCAAATCGGTCGGCCTGAATTCGATGATCGTCTCGCTGCTCTACAAGGCACTGCCGAAACAGCTGCGGATGCTGATGATCGATCCGAAGATGGTCGAGCTGAAGATGTACGAAGACATCCCGCACCTGCTCCATCCGATCGTGACCGACCCGAAGCTCGCATCCGTCGCGCTGATCTGGGCCGTGAACGAGATGGAGAATCGCTACCGCTGTCTGGCCGAGTGCGGCGTGCGCAACATCGATCAGTACAACATGCTGCTGAAGGACATCGACGGTTACCGCCGCGCGATGAAGCTGCCCGAAGGGGAGCCGGTGAAGGTGCCGGAGCCGCTGGTTTACATCGTCATCATCATCGACGAGTTCGCCGATCTGATGATGGTGGCGTCGAAGGACGTCGAGGATTCCGTGACCCGCCTGGCGCAGAAAGCGCGCGCAGTCGGCATCCATCTGATCATCGCCACGCAGCGGCCGTCGGTCGACGTCATCACCGGCGTGATCAAGGCGAACTTCCCCTCGCGCATCAGCTACCAGGTGGCCTCGAAAATCGATTCGCGCACGATCCTCGACGCGCAAGGCGCCGAGAAGCTCCTCGGCAATGGCGACATGCTTTTCCTCCCTCCCGGAACCGCTCGCATTCGCCGCATCCACGGCGCCTACGTTTCGGAGAAGGAGATCGTGAAGATCGTCGACTTCGTGAAAGCGAATCAGGGCGAGCCGCAGTTCCTCGAGGAAATCACCAAGATCGACGTGGAGAAAACCGGCGCCGACGGCATCGAGTATCTCGACGATCCGAAGTACGACGACGCCGTGCGCGTGGTCCTCTCCACCGGCCAGGCCAGCGCGTCCTACCTCCAGCGCCGCCTCAAACTCGGCTACTCCCGCGCCGCGCGCCTCGTCGAGATCATGGAAGCGAACGGAATCCTAGGTCCCTCGCAAGGTTCGAAGCCGCGCGAGATCCTCGTCCGCGCGGATGACTACCCTCCGGCCAGCGGGCAGAGCATCTAGTCACGCGGAGACGCGGAGGCGCGGAGAAAATCTCTGCTTCTCTCCGCGAGCTCCGCCTCTCCGCGAACTCCGCGTGAAACCGTCCCCTTAGAATGACCCGCGATGGCAACGAGAGGACGCCCGAGGCGACCCGAAGCGGATGCGGAGATCCTCGATGCCGCGCTGGGGATGCTGCGGGCGGGTGGATACCGCGAGTTGAGCCTCGATGAGGTAGCGCGGCGGGCGGGGACGGCGAAGTCGTCGATCTACCGGCGATGGCAGTCGAAGGCGGCGCTGGCGGCGGAGATCGTGCGGCGCGAAGTCCCTGCTCCGGAAGGCGATCTCGCAGTCGCCTTCGATGCGTTGATGAGCGGTGCGATGGGCGGCGTCGTGGCGTCGCTGATCGGTGAGGCGCAGGAGAGCGCGGAAACGCGTTCGATCGTGCTCGTTTTGCTGGCGCCTTATCGGGCTGCCGGCGATGACAAGCTCAGTCCCATCCTTTTCCGTAGTCTATTAAACAATTAAATCGTCATAAGACCCCTCCAATTACCGTGCGCAAAATATTTCCTATGCGCGGGGTAGCACGCGCTGCGCTTTCGTCACGCTAGGAGAGAGGGCGCCCTCCCGAATAACCGCCCGGCGCGTAGCCGGGTCACTCGCCGGAGGGCTTCATGCGTCGTGTCTCCAAAGCCATTGCTGTCACTTCACTTCTTATCGCGCTGACAACCTCGAATATCTATGCGCTCCCCACGAAAAGCGGATCGCAGCCGTCGGTTGTATCGAAAATCGTCAGGATCATCCGGCAGGTCATCGGGCTGGATACGGGCGACTTTTCCTGGCCGCATCCATAAGCAGAACTAGTTGGCCGTGCCGTGGAATTTTTCTCGAAGGCTCTCAACAACAGCGTGGGCGGTGTTGACGGTTTCGGCCGTCGCATCGTCCGCGTCAATTGCATCCCGGAGCGCGACGACAGCATTAATTGCGCGTTCGTTCGTACCGCTCGCGGTAAATTCGTCAACTACATTTTGTGCTAATGCTCTCGCGGCGGTCCGGTCGCCTCGCTCAATCAGTACTGCGGCGATATTTAGACCACATAAGCCAGCTTCCTCGGTCATGCCGACAGCTGCAAAGTCGCGGCGTGCATCACGCAACCGCGCGAGGCCGCTTGTTACTTGGCCGCGAGCAATTAGTATGAGGCCGGCACCGCGTTCCGTGCGCGCGACTTCGCTTGTGTAGCCAAGATCGGTAAAGGCTGCAACCGCTTCCGAAAAATGAATATTGGCGGAAGCAAAGGCATCTGTTCGAATCTCGCAATATCCGACGTTGCTATGAATCTTAGCTTGAGTCTCTGCGTCGCCATCCGCATGTGGGAGAAGATCCAGTAGCAGCATGCGACATTCATCAATACGGTCCGCTTCATACAACACGCCTGCCTCGGCCAGGCCCGCCTGCACATATCGTTTCGTATCCCCATACTCCCAAAACAATTTCCGACACTCCGACAAAATCGTGTGGGCCTCTTCGAACCGCTCCTGTTGGGCAAGGATCATTCCTTTCACAAGTCTGATCACAGCGCGGTCAAGTTCCAGGCTAGCAAATGCTGCTACGGCCTCCTCCCCACGCTCGGCGGCTTCTAATGCCTCGTCATAGCGCGCCAGGTAACGGAGCGTACTGGCGCGGTCTTTCCACGCCGTGCCGCGAAGCTGGGCGAGCATGACGCTGGGATACTGGCTCGGCGCCAGCGATTCTGCGATCGAGGCGGATAGATTCGCAATTGCCAGTGCTTCGCGCGGCTTGCGGTGCAACCGCCGCCGCACTTCCTCGCTCATCTGTTCCAGTGCTGCGTTGTTGCGCAGGTCGGGCATTTCCGCGAGGCGCGGCCATTCCTCGGACGGCGTATCGCGCAAATACCGCGCGACCACATCGGAAGACTCATCGCGCTCCCGCTCCAGCTTCGAAGCGACCGATGCAAACTCCCGTTCCCGATTGCGGCGGGCGGCAGGATCGAAAGGCAACACATTGGCCGCAAAGCGCCGGCGGCAGGCGGAACATTCAGCGAGGTGGGCCACATCGTCGGAATGCGTCATTCTTTTTTCCTCGCGCGGGTTCCCTCAAAGATTTCCTCGGCGCGGCGCAGGCACTTCGCCACCAGTTTCTGTGTGTATTTCGAGGTTACGCCGAGGTGCTCGGCGATTTCTTTGATCGAATATCCCTCGAAATAACGGAGGCGAAGGATGTGCGCCCAGCGCGGCGGCATTGCCTCCAGCACTTCCGCGATCGCAATGTGATTGGGGAGATCGGTAAGCACGTCCTGCAGCTGTGGATCGGGCCGTTCCGCCGCCACGTCTGTATCGAGCTGCTCAATGTTGCGCCCGTGCTTGCGCCAGTAATAGCGGCTGGCGTTGCAGATGGCGCCGATTAGCCAGTGGTGCAGATCGCGGATTTCCTCCGCGTGACGCAAATACGACAGAAAGACCTCGTGCGCGAGCGCCTCGGCGTCGACCGCGGGAACCTGAAATTTGCGCACGGCCAGCGCCACCAGCAGGTCGCAGTTGTCCTCATAGATACGGGCAAAGACCGTCTCATCGACGCCGCAGCGCGGTGGAACCGGCTGCGAATCGTTGATGGCTTCGGGCGCCATGGGCGGCATTTCGAATCCCGGAGGCGCCGGCTCGGCGGGAAGTTTCGGATTGTCAGGAATGCCGCGGACGATAACACGCGGCAAAGCGCACGAAAAGGCGTCTGCGCAAACGCGGCGCCTCGTTGCGGCGTGTGCAAAATATTTCTCATCAGCGGGGTAGCAAAACCGGTACTCGCGTCACGCCTAGGAATGAGGGCGCCCTCCCGAACAACACCGCACCGGCGTGTCGCCGGGCACATCCGGAGGGCTTATGCGTCGTGTATCCAAAGGTCTTGCTGCTGCCTCGCTTATCGCCGTACTCACCGCCTCGAATCTGTATGCGCTTCCCTCAAAAGACGGAGCGCAGCCGTCCACCACATCGAAGATCGTCAAGATCATCCGGCAGATCGTCGGATTGGACGATTGGTCCTGGCCGAAGCCGTAAGTCAACTCGCGGGAGCGTCGTTGATCGCGTTGCTCTCCACGAAGGCGTGGACTGTGC
>JBAVBF010000553.1:0-6806 GCA_049586115.1 Thermoanaerobaculia bacterium
GTCCTGGCTTACCTCGCCAAAAATGCCGAGACCGCGCAGAAGATCCTGCGCAACTCAATCGTCCCTGCCGCGAACCGCAAACGTGACTGCTCGTGCGGAACCGCGTTGCAGTACGCGATCATCACGCAGCCGTCAGCGATCACGCCGGAGTCGAAGCGGCGGCTCGCGCCGATCATCGGAAAATATGTTCCTCAGGAGAATTCATGAGCATCCTCGTAGTCGGCAGCGTCGCGTTCGACGCGATTCAGACGCCTTTCGGAAAAGTCGATCGATGCCTCGGCGGGTCGGCGACGTACTTTTCGGTGGCGGCGTCGTTCTTCACAGAGGTCGATCTCGTGGCCGTGGTCGGCGACGATTTCACGGATGACGATCTGAGCATCTTCCGCGGACGCAACGTCAATCTCGACGGACTTCAGCGCGTCGCCGGCGCGAAGACGTTCTTCTGGAGCGGCGAGTATGGATTCGATCTGAACGTCGCGAAGACGCGCGACACGCAGCTCAACGTCTTCGCCGATTTCAAGCCGGAACTGAGCGGGAAGCATCGCAATCCGGACGTGCTGTTCCTCGCCAACATTCAGCCGGACCTGCAACTCGACGTGCTCCGCCAGTGCCGCCGGCCGCGGCTCGTGGCGCTCGACACGATGAATTTGTGGATCGCCACGGCGAAGGAATCGCTGACGCGGATCCTGCGCGAAGTCGATCTCGTCGTCATCAATGAGGCCGAGGTACGGCAGTACACGGAAGAGGCAAACCTGATCAAGGGCGCGCGCCAGATTCTGGCCCTCGGGCCGAAGACGCTGGTCGTCAAGCGCGGCGAGTATGGCGTCATGATGATCACCGCCGACGCCGTTTTCGCGGCGCCCGCGTATCCGCTCGAAGCAGTCTTCGATCCGACAGGCGCCGGCGACACCTTCGCGGGCGGGTTCCTCGGCTACCTCGCCTCGCGCGCCGAGGTGACGGATCGCGATCTCCGCCGCGCCATCATTTTCGGCAGCGTCCTGGCGTCGTTCACGGTCGAGAAGTTCTCACTCGACCGCCTGCGCGAGATCACGCTGAATGATGTTTACGATCGATACCAGGAGTTCCGCGCGCTTACTCACTTTGAGGATCACGAGACGTAGCGGCTATTTGCCCCTATAAACCATCTCCCCGCCCACCACCGTGTAGCGCACCTTCGTTGCGAATAGTTGCGACTGCGGGGCCGCGTAGAGATCGCCTTCGACGATGGTGAGGTCCGCGAGTTTGCCGGGCTCGATGGTGCCGCGTGATGACTCTTCGAACGCGGCGAATGCGGCATCCGAGGTGAAGCCGCGGATCGCTTCGGGAAGCGTCAGCTTCTGGTCGGGATACCAGCCGCCGGGCGGACTGCCTTGCTGGTCCTGGCGGGAAACGGCGCTGTAGAGGCCGAAGAACGGGTTCACGTCCTCGACCGGAAAGTCGGAGCCGAGGGCGAGGCGGGCGCCGGAGTTGAGGACGGTGCGCCAGGCGTAGGCGCCTTTGATGCGCTCCGGACCGACGCGCGCTTCGGCCCACGGCATGTCGGACGTCGCATGCGTCGGCTGCATCGACGCGATGATTCCGTGCTGCGCGAGCCGCGGAAAATCGGAGGGCGCGACGATCTGGAAATGCTCGACGCGGAAGCGGTCCGCGGGCGTCGCACCGGCCTGCTCGTACGCGTCGAGGACGTTGCGGACGGCACGATCGCCGATTGCGTGCGTGTTGGCCTGGTAACCGGAGGCGCGGGCGCGGCGCGCGACGTCGCGCATGTGCTCTTCCCTGCTCACCGTAAGGCCGGTGTTTGACGGATCGTCGCTGTACGGTGCGAGCATCCACGCGCCGCGGCTGCCGAGGGCGCCGTCGGCATACATCTTCACGGAGCGGACTGTAAGGTGATCGCCGTAGCCGACGAGCGGCTTGTGCGTGAGCCACGCATCGAGCAACGCCGCGTCGTCGGTGAGCATCACATAGACGCGAATCGGGAACTTGTGTTCGTCGATGAGCTGCTGGATGGCGGTGATCGTCGCCTGCTCGGCGCCGGCATCGTGCATTTCGGTGAGACCGTTTTCGGCGATCTTCTGCGCGGCCGCGAGGACTCGCGATTTGCGCAACTCCGCGGACGGCGCCGGCACTTTCGAATCGATCAGATGCATGGCGCCGTCGATGAAGACACCGGTCAGATTTCCGGCCGCATCGCGCAGAAGCCGCCCACCCTCGGGATCCTTGGTCTGCGCGGTGATTCCCGCCGCCCGCATGGCAGCGGTGTTGGCGATGCCGGCGTGTCCATCGACGCGGCGGATCCAGACCGGATGATCGGAGACCGCGGCATCGAGCGGCGCGGCAGTCGGGAACTGTTTGTCGGGCCAGCGGTTCTGATCCCAGCCGCGGCCGAGAATCCAATCCCCTGGCACCGCGCGCTGCGCACGCTCGCGGACCCGCGCGATCACCTCGGCGTACGACGGCGCGCCGATGACGTTGACCGTATCGAGCGAGAGTCCGAGTCCGTACAGATGACCATGCGCGTCGGTGAGGCCGGGCATGACGGTAGTGCCGTGGACATCGACGACGCGCGCGTTCGGATGCGCGGCGCGGATCGAGTCGGCAGAACCGACAGCGACGATTTTTCCGTTCGACGTCACCACCGACCAGTTCGCCTGCGGCGCCTGCGATGGACCGGCCAGCACCGTTCCTCCGGCGAAAATCGTTTCGGGCGCGGGTACGATGGTGGTCGCGTTCGGCATCTTGCAGACGGTGAGGGCGAGAAAGAGTAGCGCAGCAGCGCATCGCTTGGACGTCATCGCCGAATCGTATCGGAATAGCCTCTGTCGCCGCGACCGTTGCTGCGTGCCCTTGCGCATTCCGTTCACACTCGCCGCGATGCTCGTCGCCGCTTCCGCTTCCGCGGCATCCTTCAGCGCCGCCGACGTCCCATCCGCGCACATTCGCCAGACCGGCAAGGTCGTGATCCGCAACGATCGGCGCGGCATCACGGCGTATCACTTCTTCGGCGATATCCGCGAATCGCTTTTCTCGCTGCGCTCGATGCGCACCGCGCTGCATTACACGCCGTTCGGCGCTTCGCTCTTCAACTCGAGCGCAACGGTGACGACGCCGATGCCGGCGTATCTCTCAGCGCTGATCGCCGATGCGTCGAAGCAACACGGCGTCGATCCGCGCCTGGTCGCAGCGATCGCCGGACGCGAATCCGCTTACAACCCTGCCGCCATCTCACCGGCCGGAGCCTCGGGTGTCATGCAGCTGATGCCGGCCACGGCGCGATTCATCGGCGTCGACAACGTCTTCGATGCGCGCCAGAACGTCTTCGGCGGTGTGCGCTACCTTCGCACGCTCCTCGATACGTTCCACGGCGACCTCGACCTCACTCTCGCCGCCTACAACGCCGGCCCCGGCGCCGTGCAAAAGTACAACGGCGTGCCGCCGTATCCCGAAACGCAGCAGTACGTGCGCATCGTGCGGACGCGCTACGAAGCGTCGTTGAAGCGCTGACCGGTTGTCATCCTGAGGCTGGCGAAGCGCCGCCGAAGGATCTCAAGACACGACGGCTTCGCCGTCCGAGAGTGGGCTTTCGTGTTCCGGCCGCGGCGTCGCAAGTGCGTAATCACTTCACCCAGCCGACCGTCACTCCGCCGGTCCAGAGAGGCTGGCCTTCGTACGTCGTGATCTCGAACTTGCCTTTGATCGCGCGCTGCTCGCCGCCCTGCCTGACATCGACTTCGATCGTCGTGTCCGCGCCGAACCTGAACGTCTGCGCGGAAGAGGCGTCGATGATGAAATCGTCGATCGGGCCATCGACGTGCAGCGACGTCTTTCCTTTCGGCATGGTCACAGTCAGAGGGGAAGGCGCCCCTTCCTTCGGCGCGATGACCAGGTGCACCTTCTCGCCATTCTTCACCGACTCATCCACCGTGGCATTGATGCGGATCAGGCCTCCGTCGTACGCCTCTTTCAACGTGAAGGTGGTTTTCGCCGGAGGCTTCGCGGCTGTTGAAACCGGCGAGGGACCTGCTCCGCTCGCGATCAGTTTCCGCTCGAACTTCGTCGTCTTCGCGCCCTCGGTGATCGTGAACGCGTTGCGCACGACGCCGAACGGCACCGCGTCGCTGAGCCAGTAATCGCCGGCCTCGGTCGACGGGCCCGGACGCTTGATCGAATAGCTGTAGCGGTCCGTCTGCTTCCCGTCGACGACTTCGCTGCCTTTGAACACGGCGACCGCTCCATACGCAGGCATGTTCTGAGCGATGAGTTTGACGGTGGCTGCGTCGAGGACGGCCTGGTTATCCGCGTCGCCGCCGGCACCGGCGACGATCGATGGTCCGTAGTCGAGGAGATCGCGATCGACATTGAAGCCGCTCTTCATCGTGTAGCGATTGAGCACGAGCGGATACTTGCCGTTCGAGTCCATCTTCATCTCGATCTGCAGGCGCCCTTCGTCGTCGCCGAGGCGCGTCAACGTCACGGTCATGTCGGGGTTGGCCGGATCGGAGCTGTGATCGATGTAGCGCGCCCACGTGCCCGGCCTCGTGGCGCCGAAGTACGCCTTCTTCCAGCCGGCGGCAACTACGAAGGGAGAAATCGCGAGCGAGAGAACGAGCAGAGCGAAGATGCGGCGCATGGCGCGCAGTATAGGGCTGGCCTCGCTTCGTCTATCGGCGTATCGTGACGGGAAATCCGCGCACGAATCGAAAAGGAGAGCTCATGTCCCTGTCCTTTCCTCACGTGAACTACCTCGCAGTCCTGGTCGGCGGCGTGATCATCTTCATCCTCGGCGGTCTTTGGTATTCGCTGCTCTTCAAGAAGCCGTGGGTGCGGTTGATGGGCATCCCGGAAGAGAAGATGAAGGAAGGCGCCGGCGGGGCAATGCCCTTCCTTTTCCTGATGGCCTTCCTCTGCGGACTGCTGACGTCGTACGTCGAGGCCATCATCATCAATCACTTCGCGCCATTCGCGTTGTGGCGCGGCGCGTTCGTCGGCACGCTGGTGTGGCTCGGCTTCGCGGCGCCGTCGAGTTTCGCTACGGCGATCTTCTCGATGACGAAGAAGCCGTTGTGGCTGATCAACTCCGCGTACAACTGGGTCTGTTTCGTAGTTGTCGGGATGCTGCTTTCCGTCTGGCGCTGACGCGGAGAGCGGCGTCACCGGAGCATTCTTCGCTCCATCAGTCTTGCGACCATCGCCGCTCGCGAGGTGACGCGCAGCTTGGAAAAGATCCGGCGGAGATGCGTTCCGACGGTCCAGGCGCTGATATCGAGCACGGCGGCGATGGTCTTGTTGGGATGGCCCACGGCCACCATGCGGGCAATTTCGAGCTCGCGCGGGCTGAGCGCGGCATCGTCCGCACGCTCCTCATCGTTGTGTGGGGAGACGCAAAGCGGTGTCACTCGGATGCGCCACGCCGGTACCGCTGCCGCCTATAATTCCGGCTTCCCATGCCATCCACCCTCGAGACTTTCCTCGGCTCGCGGCCGGATACGTTTCTCCTCGGCAGTGAGCTGGGGCGGACGCTGGACGAGATTTTTCCGCGCGCGGAAACGCTGCTGCCGAAGCCGTATAAGATTTTTCCCGCGGACGAGACGCTGTCGCCCACGCTCGGCTTTCCCGTCGCCGACGCGCCGGTGCTTCGCGAGCTGGAAGCGAAACTCGATCGCTGGCTCGCGGACGAAGTGGCATGGCAGGCCGGCCGCCAGCAGGCCGCGAAGGAAAAAGCGCAACTGGCCTGCACCGCGTACATGACGCAGCTGATGCGCCTCGCGGAAAACGCGCTGATGTCGAATCTGCTCAGCGACTATCACGCCGTTTTCTGGCTCGCGCATTCGTTCGATCTGTCACGGCAGTTCTCGTCGATTCCGCGCCGCGTCAGCAGTTTTGATACGCAGATCGGACGCACGCAGGGCGACGCGTTCAAGTACCGCATCTTCGCGAAGTGGGCGTCCGACACGCGCGAGGCGATGTCGCAACTGGCCACGAAAGCGTCGCCGATTCTCGATGGCGAAGAACAACGCGGCCTGCAGTTTTTCCGGCTGCTGACCGACGACGTTTTGATCCTCACCGAGGAGTTCATCGGACCCGATCTGCGCGAGTTGCGGTCGTTCGTGAATGGATATCTTCGCCGCGACTTCCAGTCCTTCCGCGACTCCATCGAACGGATGCGCGAGATCGCGCTCGATCTTTTGCAGCGTGACCGAACGTTCCGCGCCGCGTTGCCGCTCTTTTCATCGCTGACCTCGTCGCTGCCCTCTTCGAATGACCAGGGCATTCCGATGGCGCTGCTGCTCGATACGCGGTTTCAGAACTTCCTCTTCGATCAGAACGCGATTCAGGCGGCGGTCACGCGTGAAGACCGCGAGCAGTTCCAGCTCATCGCGCGGCGCCTGCGCGAGTTCGCCATCCTCAATCAACTGCGGCGCGGCATCACCATGATGACGGTGACGGCCGACAAGCAGATCGTCTCCGCCGACAAACGCGCGGCGGCATATTCGCGCTCCACGCGTCCGATGGATTTCGGACGGCCCGGCGTCGTCGATCCGATGGTGCATCGCTTCGGCCTGATCTACGACATCTCGAACTTTACGGAGACCCTCGGCAACATCCGCCGAGGCGGCCGCAAGGAGGAGATCAGTTCGTACCGCCAGATGCTGCTCTTCCAGCGCAAACTCGATTCGATCGCCGGCCGCCACCTGCTGCAATTCGAAAAGTTCCTCGGCGACGGCGCGTTCTACACGACTCGCCGCGCGCTGCGGCTGATCCGCGCGGGCGTCGAGATCCAGCGCTGCTACGCCGACGTCCGCCGC
>JBAVBF010000554.1:0-3095 GCA_049586115.1 Thermoanaerobaculia bacterium
CCATGCTCGAAACCGACGTCATCGACCGCATCCGTCACATCTTCCTACACCCACGGCCGCATGTCAGCATTTCGCAGGCGACGGCGCTCCTCGGGTGGACGCGGCGGCAGATGTCCGAGGCGATTGAAGCGGGCGAGGTCGAGCTGTGGACGACGCCGGTCGGGAAGTGGTTCCCTCGAGCGGAGATGATGGCCAAGGCGCTGGAGATCTGGCCGCTGCACGTCATCGAAGAAGCGCTCGGCGCCGAGGCGGATGGCGTTCTCCCGCAAGCCATCCGTACCGCGGAGCTGCGCGTCCGGCTGCCGCGGCATCACATCGACATGCTGGAGTACCGCGCGGACCAGCAGAAGACTACCGTCAGCGGCGCGCTCGCCCGCGAGCTGGACGGCATTGCCAGCGCCCACATCGAGGAGTTGTCGTCCGCGCTGCCCGGCTTCGCCGCGGCGATGGCGTGGCCGGGGTAATGTGAGGCGTGGCATCCGAACGTTGCGCTGTTTCCGGACACAATCCCGCACAGGCCGTCCTCATTTCGGACACTTCTGACGAAAATCGCGCATGCGCGCGTCGACACACAGCGAGTGCGCAGCGACACACACATGGTGTGTCAATGCGACACGCCGTGCGCGCAACGCTACACAGCCGGTGCGCAACGACACACGCACGGTGTAGCAACGCTACACGTCGTGCGCGCAACGACACACAGCCGGTGCGCAACAACACACGCACGATGTAGCAACGCAACACGTTGTGCGCGCAACGACACACAGCCGGTGCGCAGCGACACACGCAGCGTGTATCAATGCAACACGTCGTGCGCGCAGCGACACACGCCGCGTGCGCAACCACACACACAGGCGGTGCGCAACGATACGCGCCGCGTGCGCAATGACACACAGCCCCGCGCGCGGCGAAACGTTGCTCGCGGGTGATGACACACGGCTGACGTGCAAAGGCACGCAGCCCACACGAAGCGGCAATCGCTTCGCGCACGGCGCGATACCGCTCGTGTGCAGTGGAAACCCGGGTCGCGCACAACGACGCACGGATTGTCCGCACCAACACCGAGGCGCTCATCATCGGCGGCGGACGACATCGGCCGGCGAGTCGCCTGGGAACGCGGCGTCTCGCCCGCTATGACGTTTTACCGCGATGTGAGTTGTCCCCCGTCGGCGTAGCCGGCGTAAGAACCGTAGCCCACCGGTTCACCGGTGGGGGGGCAGTGTCGTTCCGAGGTGGAGCCCGCCTTGGCGGGCGAGAGAAAGCTTTCTTTCGCCCGTTAAAACGGGCTCACGAGATCTTCGCTGCGTAAAAAACCCCCAGCTCAAAGCTGGGGGCTACGGTTCTTATGACGGCTACGCCGCCGCTGACGGTCCGGATGCGAGTTGCTCAGACGCCCGCGTTCCCAGGAGCATCCGCGTAAATCTGCGTCCATCTGCGGATAAAACGTCTATCCGCAGATGTCGCAGATGAAACGCAGATTTAGAACTTGATGCCGAGGATGACGCGGCGCGTCGGCGAGGCGTAGCCGACGACCTCCTCGTACTTTTTGTTTGTCGCGTTTTCGATCTTTACGAACGGCGTGAAGCGGGAGAGGCGGTATTGCACGTTCGCGTCGATCGTGGTGTAGGCGCGGTTGGTGGTGCGGGTGAAGGGGACGATGGCGAGGGAGTCTTCGCGCTCGCCGGTGTGGAGGATGACGATGTTCGTGTCGATCGCGCCGCTGCGGTAGCCCGTTGCCAGCGATCCGGAGTGTTTCGGGCGGCGGGGGAGGCGCAGTCCCGTCGATTCGTCCTCGTTGCGGTGCAGGTAGGTGTAGCTGAGTTGCGTGTAGACGTTGGCGCTGACGTAGTGCGTGATGCCGAGCTCGATGCCGTCGCTACGGACGCGGCCGATGTTCTGGGAGATGAACGTGATCGGATCGAACGTGATCAGGTTGCGGTAGCGGGTGTTGAAGTAGGTCAGCGAGAAGAGGCCGTCGCGTCCCATGGCAGCGTCGTAGCCGAGCTCGTAGCTGCGGTTGCTCTCCGCGCTGAGGTTCGGATTGCCGAAGAAGGGGTAGTACAGCTCGCCCAGCGACGGCGCGCGGAAGCCGCGGCCGAAGGCGGCGCGCCATTTCGTGCCGCCGTGGACGATGGCGGCGGCGAGGCGCGGCGAGGTCTGTGATCCGAAAATGTCGAAGTGATCGTTGCGGAGGCCTGCGCTCAGCTCGAAGCGCGATCCGCTTCCGAAGTCGTGCGAGTAGCGATCCTCGACGAAGTACGAGCGATCGGTGCGGTGCTGGTCGAGGAAGTTCGGGCCGAAGTTGGTGACGTCGCTGACGACGTCGCGTACGTACTCGCCGCCGGCGACGAGCGTCCCGATCGGCGTCGCGAAGCGCGTGGTCAGACGGCCGCGGCGCGTCTTCGCGTCGGTGGACGTCGACGTCGTAAACGGGTCGGCGGGATCTTGAAAATCGTCGCGGCGGTGATTGTCGCTGAGCGTCAGGTCGGTGATGAAACGTCCGAGGGTGAGAGAGACGGGGATGGCGAGCTGGGTCTCGGTGCCGTTCTGACGGCGATCGAGACTCGGCACCAGCGCGGTGCCGGCCGCATTGGTGTTGAAGGGGATGCCGAGGTTGTAGGACGTGTGGCGGGCGGCGGCGCCGAGGGAGAACCAATCGGACAGCGACCACTTCACGTTGCCGCTGACGCTGTTCTGGCGGAAATCGTCGTTCGGATTGAAGCCATCATCGGTGCGATGCTCGTAGGTGCCGGCGGCAGCAATCGAGTCGTTCGCGATCGCAGCGTTGAGCATGGCGTTGCGAAGTCCGTGACTGCCGCTTTCGAGATCGCCGTGGATGCCGCTCGTTCGCGGCGTGGTCAAGACATTGACGACACCGGCCATGGCCTCGGAACCGTATAGCGCGGAGAACGGTCCGCGGACGACTTCGATCTGTTCAACTCCCGCAGTAGAAAACCTTCCCCAGTCGTAACCCGAAAAGTACGGATTGTTGAGAACGATCCCGTTCCACATCACCAGCGTCTGCGTCGACGCGGCGCCGCGGGTGAACAGCGACGTGGCCTTGCCGGGCGAGCCGCTGCGCGCCAGCACGAGGC
>JBAVBF010000555.1:0-1919 GCA_049586115.1 Thermoanaerobaculia bacterium
CGGTGTGGCCAGATAGAATGCTGCGATGGCGCGACCGGTGCGGAGCAAAAAATATCTGGTGTGGATGGATTGCGAGATGACGGGGCTCGATCCGGAGAAGCATGTGCTGCTCGAGATCGCCACGATCATCACGAATTACGATCTGGAGATCATCGCCCGCGGGCCGGTGCTGGCCATTCGTCATCCGAAAGCGAGGCTCGACATGATGGATGCGTGGTGCCGTCGGACTCACGGCGGAAGCGGGCTGCTCGATCGCGTGCGCGAAGAAGGCGTCACGACCGCCGAGGCGGAGCAGCAAACGCTGAAGTTCGTTCGGCGCTATTGCTACGTGCGGACCGCGCCGCTTTGCGGCAATTCGATCGGCCAGGACAAACGCTTTCTCGCGAAGTACATGCCGGCGCTCGATGCATTTTTGCACTACCGGATCGTCGACGTCAGTTCGATCAAGACGCTCGTGACGCAGTGGTACGGCGGCAAGTACGAGTCGCCGAAGAAGAAGGAGGAGCACCGCGCGCTGACGGACATCGAGGAGTCGATCGCGGAGCTCGATTACTACCGCAACACGGTGTTCGTGCGGCGCTGACTACTCGTCGTCGCTCTTCGGCTCTTTGTTGATGTCGGCGAGCAGATCCTCGATGCGGCCCGCGCGCATGGCGGTCTCATCGAATTTAAAGTCCAGCTCCGGAGTGGATCGAAGGCGAACACGCTTCCCGAGCTGCGAACGGATGAACCCCTTGCGCTGCTGGAGCTCGCGCACCGTGTCCTTGGTCTGCTTCTCATCGAGTCCGCTGACGAAGACGCGGGCGAAATGCATGTCGGGACTCACTTCGACGCCGGTGATGGAGGTCAGGCCGAGGTCGAGGTCTTTGATCTCGTGGCGGAAGACGTCGACGAGCGCGTCGCGCACCGATTCGCCGACACGGGAAGTTCTGCGGGTTTTGCGCATGACACCATTCAACCACAGAGACGCAGAGGGCACGGAGGCCGGCGCGATTCATAAACCATCGAGCGCGCCCTTCTTTTTCTTCAGTGCCTGAATCCCGCTCGCGCGCAGCACCGGCGTCCACCAAAGTTCCGTCGACGATGGCGTCCAGTAGCGAACGCTGTCGCGCGTGATCGACGGCGGTGCCGGAACGAGTTGGTTGAGACGGTCGTAGAGGATTTCGCGTTCGTCGGGCGATGCCAGCCGGAAAAAGTTGAGCAGCGTGAAAGCGTCGCGAGTGCGTGCGAGCGCGACGATCGCGGGGATGTCGTGATTGCGTATCGCCGCGTGGAATGCCGGGGTAGCGTCATCGAACACCGGCACGGTCAACGAACCATCCGCTTCGATCATCGCCGACGCGCCCTGCGGAACGAGCGACTGTTCGTAGACGTGCGTGAGATCGACCCATCCGAGAATCACGTGCAGCACTCCCCCACCATCGGGTGAAATCGTCAGCGTGTATTCGCAGCCGAGGTCGATCGCGCGCGCTTTCGGCGTGTCGATGACGAAGACGCCGGGCTGCGAGGTCGTCTTCGCGTGAATCGTTCCGGCGGCGAGGGCGAGGCGATGTCGTCTGTTCCGATTTTCGATCAGGCGCACCGTCGTATTCGCGCCGAGGTCGATCGTGCCGACGGCCGGAGATTGCAGCCGCACCGATCCGCGTTCCGTTCGCACGACGTCGCCGGCGCGCAGGATGGAATGGGGAACGTCAGCGACGCCGGACTCCTCGGTCGCACGCCACCGATTCGCCGGCGTGTAAAAGCGCACGGCTCCGAGGAGCGCGCAGATGAGCAACGCGGCAGCAACGGCGAACGGCCAGATCGGACGGCGGCGAATCACAACGACGCGTTTGAAATCGGGCATCGGCGCGGCGGATCGATAGCGGCCGAGGAGCGCCTCGAGTCTTTGCACCTCGGCGTCCGGCTCGCCGCTTCCG
>JBAVBF010000556.1:0-23908 GCA_049586115.1 Thermoanaerobaculia bacterium
AGCTGATGTGGGTGAAGGTTCTCGGTACGTCGCTGCCGAAACTCTGGATCATCCGCGAGATTTTCGGGCTTACGCTGATCGGTGCCTATCTCGGCCTGCCGCCGGTGATGGCCATCGGACCGTTCCGCCGTTTCTACATGAAGATGGGTGCGGCGCGTTACTACGTCGGCGCATACCTCTTCCTGATCATGATGTCGCTGCCGATCAAGATGGTTCTGCGCTGGCTGTTCAATCTGAAGTACATCCTGCATATCCAGGAGATCTTCTTCAACGTCTGAGGACGCCGTCGAACCGATGAAGCCACAAGAACCGATTCCGCACAATTACTCGATGAGCAGGCTGAATTTGATATTCGCCCTGTCGAGTCTCGTTCTCGTGGCGGTGACGGGGCTGGTCGTCGGCTACGACTACATCCGCGGCTGGAAGTGGTTTCAGCTCGAGTTCATGCGCATGCAGCAGGAGCGCATCGTCCAGGAAATGCAGGTCGCGAAATCGGAAGAGAACACGAAGCAGCTCTCCGATCTGGACGCGCAGGCACGCAAAAACAGCCTCGAACTGGCCGGGCATCGCGATCAGTACATGGCCGCGCAGAAGGCGTTTGATGCGATCGAAGGCGATCACTATCGCGCCGATCAGGATTACCGTTTCGCGAAGGCGAATCTCGATGCCCAGCGCTACATCACCGAAGCCTCCGTCGTTCAGCATCGCTCAGACGCGGCGCAACAACAGGCCGAGTACGAGCGGCAGTCCGCGCATCTGGCGGATCTGCAAGTGCGCCTTCAGGAAGTCACGCGGCAGCGCGACGCGGCGAAGGCGAACGTCGACCAATGGCTCAAGAAAATCAAAGATGCCGAGGACAAGAAGAAAGAGTTGACGGCATCGGTGGATCTGTTGAGCAAACAGCTCACGACCGTCGACATGGGCCGGTTCAGTACGAACTGGATTCTCAGCCAGCCGATGCTCGATTTCGTCAATCCCGTAATCAAGATCGATCAGGTCGTGCTCAACGACCTTTCGATCGACATGAATTACATGAACGTCCCGCGCGTCGACCGCTGTCAGACCTGTCATCGCGCCATCGATACGCCGGGATGGGAATCAAAAGCGGAAGCGGCCCGGCTGTCGCAGGAACTGCAGCAGAAGCTCGATGCGTATCAAATCCCGCAGGAAAAACGGGCCGAAACCGAGGAGCGGATCGCGCAGCTCAAGAGAATCCAGGATGGGTCCAGCGACATCCTGAACCCGTGGCGCACGCATCCGAAACTCGATCTGTATGTCGGTTCAGCTTCAGCGCATCCGCTACTCGAATACGGCTGCACGGTCTGTCACCGCGGCCAGGATCGGGCCACCGAATTCGGCCGAGCCGGTCACACGCCGGCCAGTCCCAGGATGGAGCATCGCTGGGCGGAACGGACGTCGCTCTCGGCCGGCTTTTTCCCGCTGCCGAGCGATTTTGCGCAGCGCCACTGGGGCTACGAAGAAAACGAATTCATCGAGACGCCGATGTATCCGCGGCATTACTACGAGGCGGGGTGCATCAAATGCCATTCCTCGCAGATCGCCGTCGATCGCGGCGACGACATCACCAAAGCAACGCAGACCGTGGAGTTGTACGGCTGCTATGCCTGCCACAAGATCGGCAACTGGCGTTTCTCCGATCTCCGCAAGCCCGGACCGGACCTTGGCGGTATCGCCGAAAAGACGACACCGGAATGGGCGTTCCGCTGGATCAGCGAGCCGCACAATTTCCGCTCGACGACGCGGATGCCGTCGTTTTTCTACCAGCGAAACATGATCGATCCGAGCGTCGTTCCGCCGCAGGAACGCGCGCACAACATCAAGTTCCAGGACGCCGAGATTCACGCCATCGTCAGCTATCTTTTCGATAAATCGACGCATCGCGTATGGCAGCAGCCGGGCACAGGCGACGCCGGCCGCGGCAAACAGATCGTCAACAGCGTCGGCTGCATGGGCTGTCATATCGACACGGAGCAGGTCAAGGACGAGAAGTCCGGCCGGATTCGCCTCGCAAAGCGCGAAGATTTTCCCCTGGAGCGCAATTACGGTTTCAACCTCACTGGCGTGGGGACGAAAACGAATTCCGCCTGGATTTACAACTGGGTAAAGAATCCGAAGTCGTATTACGCCGAGGCGCCGATGCCGTCGCTGCGGCTGACCGATCAGGAAGCGTCGGACGTCACGGCGTTTCTGCTGACTCTGCAGAAACCGGCCTTTATGAAGACGGCCATTCGTCCGCCCGACCGCCAGGCCGTTCACGATCTGGCGAAGGGCTACCTGATCAATACACTCAGCGATCGCGACGCCGAATCGAAGCTGCGATCGATGTCCGATCACGAGCAGCTCGTCTACCTCGGGCAACGTTCCATTGAAAAATACGGTTGCTACTCCTGCCATACGATCAAAGGGTTCGAGGGCCTCAAGCCGATTGGAACGGAGCTGACGGTCGAGGGTTCGAAGGCTCTGCATCTTTTCGATTTCGGCTTTATGAACGATCAGCAGTGGAAGCACGAGGACGGCTCGACGGAGCACGTCCTCCACACGGTGCCGTCCTGGGTCTACAACAAGCTCCGCAATCCGCGAATCTATGACGACCGCCGCACGAAGGTCTACAACGACAAGCTGAAGATGCCGAACTTCCACCTCACACCGGAGGAAGCGCGTCGCATCGCGATGGTCGTCGTCGGTCTTACAAAGGAAAAGGTCGCCGACAACCGGATGGCCGGGCTCGATGCGCACACACGCCTGATCGAGGAAGGCCGCAAGCGTGTGTCGCAGCACAATTGCCGGGCATGCCACGTGGTCGATGGCCGCGGCCGGGCGATTGCGTCGACGATAGCCGATGCGAATTTCCTTCCGCCGGATTTGTCGCCCGAGGGAGCGAGGGCGCAATCTCCGTTCCTCTTCAATTTCCTCAAAGATCCGACTGTGATGAAGATCCGGCCGTGGCTCGGTGTCAGGATGCCGACGTTCCATTTCGACGATCACGAAGCGAATACGCTCGTGACGTTCTTCGCCGAGGCCGGCAAGGGTGCGCAATTCGATACGACGCGTAGTGCGACTCCGTCGGCGGCGAACGTCAAGATCGGCCAGCAGGTCTTCACAATGCTGCGCTGCGCGCAATGTCACGGTACGACGCCGGTAAATCCCGAAAGCCCGCCAGCGCCGAATACCGCGGACTCGACGTCGCTCGCGCCGAACCTCACGCTCGCGCGACTGCGCCTCCGGCACGATTGGATCTCTGACTGGATCCGCCGTCCGAACGAGATGATCCCGGGAACGCGCATGCCGACCAACTTCCCCCGCGACGCAGCCACGGGCGGGTTCCAGTCGCCGCTCGCGCTGGCAATCGACACGCCGCAGTTCGCCCAATACAAATCGACGCTGTTGCCCTTGTTCAACGGGAACGAGAAAGAATTGAAGCGCACGATGAGTGACGCGGTCGCGCTGACCGACTATCTGCGCGATTACATCTGGAGCATTGGAATCACACAAATGCGCGCCGCCTCGCCGAGCGGTGATGCGCCCGCCATGGCCATGCCGCAACCGTCGCTCCCGCCGGCGACGGCACCGGCCGCGAAATCGACGCGCAATCAGCGCGGAATCCCGGCCGTCAGCGGCGGAGCCGGACGTTAGAAACAGGAGATAAATCAGATGACTATGAAGAAATATGTTTCGCTGCTGTTCGCCACGACGCTCCTCTTCTCGATCGCCTGCGGCAAGGGCAAAGAAGCTTCGAAGGAAGACGAGGGCGAAGACGACGAACAGACGACCACGACGGCCGCTGCAAGCACCGCCTCGGGAACACCCACCGCCGCCGCTCCGGCCGCCGCAGCCGTATCCGCCGACGCCGCGACGCTCACCGGTCTTGTGAAGTTCGAAGGGGCCACGCCGAAAATGACCAATATTCAGATGTCGGCCGACCCGTATTGCCAGTCGCAACATTCGAGCGCGCCCGCTACCGAAGAGGATGTGGTCACCGGGCCCGCCGGCGAATTGGCGAATGTCTTCGTCTACATCAAAGACATCAAGGGCAACTTCCCGCCGCCGTCCGCGCCCGTCGTCATCGATCAGAAGGGTTGCCAATACCACCCGCACGTCAATGCGGTCATGGTCGGCCAGCCGCTGCAGATCAAGAATGATGACGCGACGCTGCACAACGTTCACGCGATGCCTGTGGCCAATTCGCAATTCAACGAAGGCCAGCCGGTACAGGGAATGATCTCGACCAAGCACCTCGACAAGGCCGAAATGACGCCCTTCAAGATCAAGTGCGACGTGCACGGCTGGATGAAGTCGTACATGGCGGTCATGCCGCATCCGTTCTATTCGGTTTCGCAGACGAACGGCACATTTACGATTTCCAATCTTCCGCCGGGCCAGTACACGGTCGTGGCGTGGCACGAGAAGTATGGTCAGCAGGAACAGCAGGTCACGGTCGGCGCGAAAGAGTCGAAAGCGCTGAATTTCACGTTCAAGGGTTAATGCGACAGCAGGAGCCGCAATGGCATTGAGACGACAGATCCGGGTAGGTTCGCAATGGATGTACGCGGACGAGGCGCATAAGGCGCTGCGCGAAGCGTTGCGCGTCATGGAGGATGAGAAAGTCGCCGAGGCGCATGGCGGACATCATCAATCATTCATTCGCCGCTATGTTTTCTCCACCGACCATAAATGGATCGGCATCCAGTACGGCTTCACCGCTCTTCTTTTCCTCCTCCTCGGATTTTGCCTGATGATCCTGATGCGCCTGCAACTTGGCTGGCCCGGTCAGGCTTTCGGCATCATGAAAATCCTCGGCGAGAGCCGCGCGCCCGGCGGCGTGCTTTTGCCCGAGGCGTACAACCAGCTCGGCGCAATGCACGGAACGATCATGATTTTCTTAGGGATCGTGCCGTTGGCCGTCGGCGCTTTCGGCAATTACCTCGTCCCGCTGCAGATCGGCGCGCCGGATATGGCCTTCCCGAAACTCAACATGGCCAGTTACTGGTGCTACTTCCCTGGCGGCCTGATCATGCTGGCCAGTTTTCTGGCGCCGGGCGGCACGGCGCAGTCCGGCTGGACGTCCTATCCGCCGCTGTCGGTAATCGCGTCCCAGGGACAGACGTGGTGGCTGGTCGGGATGGTATTTCTGATCACGTCCTCGCTGCTCGGCTCTGTCAATTTCATTGTGACGATCATTCAATTGCGCGCCAAGGGGCTGACATATATGCGCTTCCCCTTTTTCGTGCACGCACAGTTCGTTACCTCGTTTCTACTGCTGCTGGCGTTTCCGCCGCTCGAGGCCGCGGCGGTGCTGCAGCTCATGGACCGCGTCGCCGGAACGAGCTTCTTTCTTCCGAGCGGCTTAGTAGTCAGCGGTCAGGCGCTCGCGAACGCCGGGGGCGGCAACCCGCTCTTATGGCAGCATCTATTCTGGTTCCTTGCCCATCCCGAGGTTTACGTCCTGATCCTCCCGGCCATGGGAATCGTGGCTGAGATCATTTCGAACAATACCCGTAAGCCGTTGTGGGGCTACAAGTCGATGGTCTTCGCGACCGTCTTCCTCGGATTCATGTCCTTCGTCGTGTGGGCGCACCACATGTTCCTGACCGGCATGGGCACGACCATCAGCGCGTTCTTTCAGACCACGACAATGATCATCTCGATTCCGTCTGTGATCATCCTCAGTTCGTTGTTCATCTCACTGTGGGGCGGCTCGATCCGGTTCAATACGCCGATGATGTTCGCGCTGGCGTTCCTGCCGATGTTCGGCATTGGCGGACTGACCGGACTTCCCCTCGGCCTTGCCGCCGCCGACATTCATCTGCACGACACGTACTACGTCATCGGACACTTTCACTACGTCGTGGCGCCCGGAACGATCTTCGCCATGTTCGCCGGCATTTACTATTGGTTCCCCAAGGCCACCGGCCGCAAGCTGAATGATTTTTGGGGCAAGGTGCACTTCTGGGTGTCGTTCGTCTGTATCAACGGCATCTTCTTCCCGATGTTCGCGCAGGGGCTGGCGGGCGTTTCACGCAGGCTCTACGACGGCGGTATGCAGTACGCGCATGCGAAGCAGATCGCGTCGCAGACGAATCCGTTCATGTCGATCTGTGCGATCGGATTGCTGACGGCGCAGATACCGTTCATCTGCAATTTCTTCTACAACGCAATCGCCGCCGCGATGGGACATCGCGACGAAGGCCTGGGCTCGAATCCCTGGCAGGCCACGACGCTCGAATGGGCGGCCACGACCTCGCCTCCGCTGGGGCACGGCAATTTCGAAGTACTGCCGGTGGTCTATCGCGGCCCTTATGAATACAGCGTGCCCGGCGAGACGGCGGAGTTCATTCCGCAACACATTCCGCCGGTGGCCGAACCGGCGCCGCGCGGCGGCGGGTTGTTGCCGACGACGGCAGTTGCAATGAGGGAGAATTAATGGACGCGCACGCTTCGGTAGGGCACGCAGAGCTGGAGATTCCATACAACGTTCATCCGCGTCCGGATACCGGCCTCTATAACGCGAAGCTCGGCGTGTGGCTGTTTCTGGCCTCCGAGGTCATGCTGTTCGGCGCGCTGTTCTCGTCATTGATTCTATTGCGGACGGGCGCCGAATCCTGGCCGCGCGGCTATGAGTTTCTCAACGTCAAGCTGGCCACGTTCAATACCTTCATCCTGATTCTTTCGAGCGTTACGGTGGTCATGGCCTGGTCGCACCTGCGGCTTGGCAATCTCAAAAAAGGCCGCATCTACATTTCTGCGACCGTTCTTTGTGCGCTGATCTTCCTGACCGCCAAGGGCTTCGAGTACGCGCACGAGTTTCAGGAAGGCCGCTTCCCGAAGACGAATAATTTTCTGGCTATCTATTTCACGATGACCGGGCTGCACGGGCTGCATATCCTCGGCGGCGTCATCGTGTTTCTCTATTTTCTCGGGCCGGGCGCCAAGATGTGGGCGAAAGAGCCGGAACGCTACACGAACCGGATCGAGATCGCCGGTCTTTACTGGCACTTCGTCGATCTCGTCTGGATTTTTCTCTTCCCGATTTTGTACCTCATGTAGAAGGAGCACGACGTGATTGATCCTGCAGCCGCGGTGGAGCCTGGCGTCGACATCCACGAACACGCGGGCATCGGCGATCCAAACGCGCATCACCACAGCCCGGAACAAATCCGCAAGGAGATGAAGGTCTATCTGGCCGTTTTCATCGGCCTGGCTGTGCTGACGGCGATCACGGTCGGCGCGTGCTATGGACTGAATCTTCCCGTTCATCAAGCCATCATCGTGGCGCTGATCATCGCGTCGATCAAAGGCTTCCTCGTGGCCGGCTTTTTCATGCATCTGCTGTCGGAAAAGAAAGTCATCTACGGCATCCTGATTCTGACCGTGATCTTCTTCATCTTTCTAATGTTGCTGCCTGTCAGCCATCACGCCAATCCATTCGGATCGTAAATGTCCCTGCGCGTCTTTCACGTCGTCTTCATTACAGTGTCGGTTGCGCTGATGCTGTATCTGACTGCGTGGGGAGTGCGCGACGTCATGGCGACGCGAAGTTCTCTCGGGATTTCGATGATCATCTTCGGCGTGGCCGGAGGAGCCTCGCTGGTGTGGTACGGAATGCGGGTGTTTCACAAACTAAAGGAATTGCCATGACGCGCAAGACGCAGTTTGTCGTGGTCGCGATCTGCATGCTGCTCGTGCCGTCGGTCCTTTCGGCGTGCCCGGTCTGTTATGGCGCGCCGAATTCGCCGATGACGAAGAGCTCCAACAACGCCATCATGTTTCTTCTCGGCGTCGTTGGATTCGTACAGGTTGGTTTCATTGCGTTGTTCTGGAGCTTCTGGCGGCGGGCGAAAGAGCTGCGCCGCCGCAGGGATTCGTTTCATCTCCTGGACGGAGGAGCGGCGCTGTAGCGCCGAGGAAGGTAGCATGGAAAAATTCTTAGCGCAGTGGATGCCGGTCGACGCCTCGGAGCATGGCCCGTATCTGGACCGTCTCAGCGCGAACGTTCACTGGCTGATGCTTCTCCTGTTCATTGGATGGGGGCTTTATTTTGTTTACGCGCTCTGGCGCTTCAACGCAAAGCGGAATCCGAAGGCGGATTACCACGGCGTCAGGAGTCACTTTTCCAGTTATACGGAGGCTGGAGTCGCCGTTATCGAAGTCATTCTCCTCGTCGGATTTTCGATTCCGATGTGGTACCGGTGGACGCACGTTCCGCCGCCGTCGGCGAATCCTCTCGAATTGCGCATTGTGGCCGAGCAGTTCGCCTGGAACGTTCAATACCCCGGCCCGGACGGAGTCTTCGGGAAGCGCGATATCAAGCTTGTCACATCGTCGAACCCACTCGGCATCGATCTCAAGGATCCGAACGCGAAGGACGACATTGTTACGCTCAATGACCTGCACCTCGAAGTCAACCGGCCGGTCATCATTCACGTCTCGTCGAAGGACGTCATTCACAGTTTCAAGCTTCCTGTCATGCGCGTGGAGACAGACGCAATTCCGGGAATGGAAATCGCCATTCACTTCACCCCTGTAATGACGAATGAAACGAAGGAAGAGCGCGACAAGTGGGAGATCGCCTGCGCGCAGCTCTGCGGCCTCGGACACTACCGTATGCGCGGGCAGATGTTTGTTCATACCAAGGAACACTTCAAGCAATGGCTGGCGGCCGCACCGCCGGCGCAGACGAGTATCGGCGGCTCGTAGTCAATGAACCCTTCCCTCGGCGCGACCGCGGCATTGCGGCATTCGGATATGACTCCGGTCTGGTTGCGCCGCTATACGAAGTTGGTCACCGCTTCGACGCTCTTCCTGATATTTGCGGGCGCGATGGTGACCTCCACCGGCTCCGGACTGGCTGTCCCCGATTGGCCGCTGTCGTATGGAATGGTGATGCCGCCGATGATCGGCGGGATCTTCTATGAACATGGACATCGAATGATCGCCGCAACGGTGGGACTGTTGACGGTGATCCAGGCGATCTGGCTGCAACTGCGCGAGCCGAAACGTTTCGCGCGCATCCTCGGCTGGTGTTCGGTCGGTGCCGTGATCGCGCAGGGAGTGCTCGGCGGCGTCACGGTTCTGCTGCTGCTGCCGCACTCCGTTTCGATCGCGCACGCGGGACTCGCGGAAATCTTTTTCTGCCTGAATGCCTCGATCGCGTTCTTCACATCGAACTGGTTCCGGACGTCGCGCGCGATGGAAAAAGGCGATGCTCCGATCGGATTGACGACGCTGCTCGTCCTGGCCGCCTACGCCCAAATCCTGGTCGGCGCGACGATGCGTCACCTCGGCGCGGGGCTGGCAATTCCTGACTTCCCGCTGTCGTTTGGGCGTCTCGTGCCGCAGTTCACAAGCCTCGAAATCGCCGTCAACTTTGCGCATCGCCTCGGTGGGGTGTGCGTTGGCGCGCTCGTGGTTTACCTGGCCATTCGACTGCGGCGCTTCGAGGCGCTCCATCCGCTGCGGCAACTTTCGAACTTGCTCGTCACGATCGTGCTCATTCAGATCGCGCTCGGCGGTTACGTGGTGTGGAGCGGCAAGCAGCCGGTAATCACGAGTGTTCACGTGATGACAGGCGCGGCGACGCTTGGCCTGTCGCTGATCACCGCGCTGATGGTGCGGACGATCGGCTGGCGCACGCGCCGGCAGCGCTCCGGAGCACTTCTCGCAACCGAGGTCGCGGCATGAGCGACGTGTTGTTGCTGGAGCGGCCGGCGGGGTTCGGCAGCGTGGCGCGCGATTACCTCGCATTGTCGAAATCGCGCATCGTGATGATGGTGCTGATCACGACAGCTGCCGGCTATTTGTTCGCGGCCCAGCGCGTCGATTGGATGCTGCTCCTGAATACGCTGCTCGGTACGGCGCTCGTCGCTGCCGGAACCAATGCGCTCAATCAATACATCGAACGCGACCACGACGCAAAAATGCGCCGGACGCGGCTTCGTCCGCTGCCGGACGGCCGCATCGCTCCACACGCGGCGCTCGTTTTCTCTATGGCCATCTCGATCATCGGCACGCTCTACCTCGGCTTCGCGGTGAACTGGCTCACCGCCGCCCTCGGTGCGTTCACGCTGGTCAGCTACATCTTCATCTACACCCCGCTGAAACGCGTGTCGACGATCTGTACGCTGATCGGCGCGATCCCCGGCGCGATTCCGCCGCTCATGGGATGGACCGCCGCGACCGGCATGCTCGGGGCAGGCGGTTGGATCATCTTCGGGATCCTTTTTTTCTGGCAGCTCCCGCACTTCATGGCCATCAGCTGGATGTATCGCGACGACTATGCACGCGGTGGGTTCGCCATGCTGGCCGTGCGCGACGACAACGGCCGAACGACCGCCCGGCACGCCGTTTTCTACAGCTTCGCGTTGCTCACGGTCAGCGTTCTGCCGCCGCTGTTGGGCCTGTCGACTTTCGTATACCTCGGCGGTGCGGTCATCGCCGGAGCTGCGCTTACCTTCGTCAGTTTCGCGTTCCTCGCTTCACGCACGCCCGTTCGCGCTCGGCGGTTGTTCATGGCGTCAAATATTTACCTGATCGTCATGATGGCGTTGCTGGTTTTCGCGTAGCGGCGCGGTACATTTCGACGCCGCGAATGGCCTGTTTGTCGCATTGACTTGCCGAAACACCGGACCCTATACTCCGGCAACTTTTCCCCCGGCGCGCCACTGTTGCCCGTTCGCCGCTGCCCACCGATCAGGAGGCTTCGATGCCGTTCGAGGAAGTAAAAAAAGTCTGGATGAACGGGCGCCTCGTCGATTTTGCCGACGCGAAAATTCACGTTTTCACGCACGCCCTCCATTACGGCTCAGGCCTCTTCGAAGGTATCCGCTGCTACGACACGCGCAACCAGGGGCCGGCGATCTTCCGGCTCGACGATCACATCCGCCGGCTGTATGACAGCTGCCGCATTTACAGGATGGACGTTCCGTACACTCCGGACGAATTCAAGAAGGCCTGCGTCGACATCGTCTCCGCGAATCATTTCGATGACTGCTACCTCCGGCCTGTCGTCTACCGCGGCTTCCACTCTCTCGGCGTTTTTCCCGCTGCCTGCCCGGTCGACGTCGTCATCGGCGCGTGGCACTGGGGCAAGTACCTCGGCCCCGAGGCGATCGAGCAAGGTGTTGACGTGCGCGTTTCGTCGTGGAATCGCATGGCGCCGAACACCTTCCCGGCGCTGGCGAAAGCGACCGGCAACTACATGAACTCGATCCTGATCCGCCAGGAAGCGGCCGCGGACGGATACGCGGAAGGCATCGCGCTCGACGTCAACGGGTATGTCAGCGAGGGTTCCGGCGAAAACGTTTTCGTCGTCCGCGACGGCAAGATCATGACGCCGCCACTCGGCGCGTCGATCCTGGCCGGAATCACGCGGGCCAGCGTCGTGACGATCGCGCGCGAGCTTGGATTCGAGGTCGTCGAATCGCTGATCCCGCGCGAGTTGCTGTACGTCGCCGACGAAGTCTTTTTCACCGGCACGGCCGCGGAAGTCACACCGATTCGCAGCATCGACCGGGTGCCGGTCGGCAACGGCCGCCGCGGCCCGATCACGGAACGCATCCAGAAAGAGTTCTTCGACTACATCGCCGGCGTCATCCCCGACCGCTACCACTGGTTCACCCCTGTCTACGCCGAGCGAACCGAGATGCTGCGCAAGCCGGCGCTCGTCGCCGGGTAGAGCGATCCTCACTTGAAGCCGCGCGTGCTCATTGATGTGAAGCCGTGAGCGCCGGCGATGATGTGATCGACCAAGTGGATGTCAACCAGGCGCAGCGAGCTGCGGATTTTCTTCGTGTAGGAGAGATCCTCTTTCGACGGCGACGGATCGCCTGACGGA
Source organism: Thermoanaerobaculia bacterium (assembly GCA_049586115.1). Taxonomy (GTDB): domain Bacteria; phylum Acidobacteriota; class Thermoanaerobaculia; order Gp7-AA8; family Gp7-AA8; genus JADGNZ01. The sequence continues at coordinate 11,852 of JBAVBF010000556.1, forward strand.
TGGTTGTGATAGAGCACGACTCCGCTGGCGTTTGCGTCGAGAGCGAATCGAATTACTTCGCGCGTGGAGACAAACGCTCTTGACGCGGTGCCTACGTAGATTTCGCGTTCCCGGAGGACGCGGCTGCGTGAGTCGAGGAAGAGCGCGCCGAGGTGCTCCTGGGTCATCCACTTGCTGCGTGCGATGAAACCGCGGCTGAACGTGTTCACGTCGAAGTGCGGCGGATCGCCGGGCTTGTCTTTGGCGAGACGGCGCGCGATCTCGAAGGTCGCGATGACTCGCGTCGCCTTCGCGATGCCCATACCTTCCCGTCTCACGAGTTGCTCGGCGTCGGATTGCGCCAACGCGGAAAAGCCTTCGCGCAACAGATCGCGAGCGAGCTCGATGGCGTTCTTGCCCTGCATGCCGGAGCCGAGCAGGACCGCCAGGAGTTCGGCATCTGAGAGGCTCTTGGATCCGTGCGTGAGCATCCGTTCGCGGGGACGCTCGTCCAGCGGCATGTCAGCGATCAATTCGTGCATGCGCCGAGCTTAGACGGGGTGACTCGTATCCGCGTCAAACTCTACCGGGCGGGGAGAAATGGGTAGCCGGACGCACAGATTCGTGTGCATCCGGCTACCGGGTGTAGATCTAGATGGTGGGAACGTTCTGCTCGTTGATCTGGATGAACGCGTCTTTCCGCAGACGATCGATGTAGGCCTTGTAGTCGCGCTGCCAGGTGTCGTCGCTCGCATCCTTGCGAAGACGATCCTTGACGGATTCGAAGGCTGGTACTTCGGATGGAAGGCGGGTTTCGACCTTGAGGATGTGCCATCCGGACTTCGTCTCGATCGGGCCGAGAACTGTGCCGGCGGTGGCGTTGAAGACGGCTTTGTCGAGGTCGGGGAGCAGCTCGCCGCGAGCGACTTCGCCGAGGTCACCGCCCTTTTCCTTGGTGCCGGCGTCGGAGGAAGTTGTGGCCAGTTTCGCGAAATCGCCGGTACGGGCCTCGGCAGTCAACGCGTTCGCACGTTCACGCGCGGCTTCGACTTTCGACGGATCTGACGGCTTGACCACGATGATCTCGCGAAGGCGGGCACGCTCGGGAAGGCGATAGCGTTCCTTCTCGCGGTCGTAACGTTCCTTCAGTTCTTTGTCGGTCAGCTCATCGCGCTGGCGCAGCTCGCGGCCGAAAACCTTGTTCATCAGGATCGTGTCGTGGAGGCGGGCTTCCATGTCGGCGCGGGTCATCCCGGACTTGCGGAGCGACTCGTCGAACTCCGCATCCGTTTTGATGCCGTACTGATCTTTCAACCGCGACATCGCGTCCTTCAGCTCGTCCGCGGCCACGGAGAGGCCGAGGCGGTCAGCGCGGTCCTTGATGAGGAGCTCGGCGATGAGATCGGTGGAAAGGCTCTTCTTCAGCTCCTCTTTCTTCGACGTCGCTTCAGCCGGCGTCGTTGAGGTCTGGTCGATCTCGATAAAGCCGTCGTGGAGCCTGCGCGCGTACTGCGTGCGGGTGATGACGCGGTCGCCGACGCGGATGACGATCGCTTCGACGAGTTGGGCGGCCGTGAGGGTGACCGCGCTGGCGGTGAGGACGAGTGCGAGAATCGTTTTCTTCATGCGTTTTTTCTTTGACGTGGAAGTAGGGACCGCGGTTGCTTTCGGACCGAGAACGGCGCGGCCCGGGAGATTTATTCGTTTTCGGACTTCGGGAAGCCGCCGGTGTATTTGAACGGCAGCCGTTTGGTGAGGACGGCCACCTGCAGCTCGGAGCGCGCCTTGCCGACGAGCTGAGCCATGCGGGTACGAATGGCGTCATCCTTGAGGCGTTCGCGGATCACCGGCTCGGCGGTCGGCAGGTCGATGACGCCGGGCGGACGCCGGTCCTCGACCTTGAAAATGTGGAAGCTGGCGTCCGTGCGGATGATGCCGCTGACGCTGCCGGGCTTGAGCGCGAAGATCTCGTCCTCGAACATCTTCGGCAGCTCTCCTCGGCTGACGTAGCCGATCTCGCCGCCCTTCTTGGCGTTCGGCGCGAGCGAGAACTGGCCGGAGAGCTCCTCGAATGACGTCCCGCTCTTCAGCTTCGCGGCGATGTCGTTGGCCACCGCCTCGTCATGCACGAGGATCTGTTTGACGTGCAGCTCCTCGCCGCTGCGGAACTCGGCCGGATGCTGCTCGTAGTAGGCGCGGATGTCGGCGTCCGTCGGAGCCGGAACGTTTTCGGATTGATCGCCGATCAGCTTCTGGCGCCGCATCTCGTCGCGTTTCTCGATAACGGTGACACCGGCATCGTTGCGCACGGCGGACGCGATCTGCTCGGCCGGGATCTCCACGCCGTGCGTGGCAGCGTATTCGGACAGGATCACTTCCTCGAGATACTGATCGACCATCGCGCTGGCAACTTCGGGACCGAGTTGCGCGAGGTCGGTGCCGGTGTTGCGGTCGAGGTAGCGCTTGAAATCGGCGAGTGTCACCATGCGCTCGCCGACGCGGGCGACGACGTCGGGCGGAACCGACGGTTTTCGATGGCAGGCGGCGGCCGCGATCAATACGGCGGCGAAGACGAGGGCGGGGCGGCGCACGGGGCGCGCGAAGTGTAGCCGATTGGTGATTGCGCCGCACTCGGCATCAAAACAGAATGCCGTCTCACTGGAGACTCAATCGACATGAGAAAAATGACCCTGATTTTCCTGCTGCTCGCCCTATCCATGCCGATGTATGCGCGCAAGGTACCGCGTTCGCAGATGACGGTAGGCAATGCCGCTGCTCTCACTGTTACGGCGGTCGATGACGCGTTGCCGGCCCGTCTGCTCGCGCAGGTGAAGGCGCGCGGCATGGCACATCGCGCCTCGCACGCCAAAGGCGTTCACGCATCAGTGATTACTGACTCCGTCTCCGCGCGCGCCTTCATCATCCCCGCCGCCGGCAGTCTTGCCGCGGGCGGCGGCGCACTCTTCTTCCGCTCGGACGTCACGCTCGCCAACTATCGTTCCACGCCGCAGCAGGTTCTGGTGGGGTTCTGGGCGCAGGGAACAACGAATCCGATCAACAACTCCGCGAATTACAAGACCGTGACACTTCCACCCGGCCAGTTCGTCACCGTCCAGGACTTCGTCGCAACATCCCTCAACACATCCGGACTCGGTACGCTCCTCTTCATCCCGTACACCGGTACTGATTTCGACGAGAACGGCGCCATCGACGGCTTCTCGCGCATCTACACAAACCAGCCCGGCTCGACCGGCACCGTCTCGCAGCCCTTCGACGCCGTCGATCCCGACACACTCTCCGCGCAATACATCGACGAAGCCGTCGCCCTCGGCATGCGCCAGGACGCAAACTTCCGCACGAACTTCGGCATCGTCAACGTCGATGCGGCAGACCACATCTTCAAAATCAGCTTCGTCGGCGAGAAGCTGCAGACGACACTCACGGTGACGGTGAAGGCGTACGGGATGATCCAGCAGGCGATTCCGGCCGGTGACTACGGCGCGGTCTCGATCCTTTTCCAGGTCACCGACGCCGGCAACAACTTCGTAAGCTGGATCGGCTACGCCAGCAGCACCGACAACCTCACCGGCGACGGCTGGGTCTCGCTGGCCTCGGCTGATATGTCGCCGAGCGAGCTGGATTTGATCGGGTATTGAACGCGGAATGCCACGCTCGCTGCCAGCCGTTCCGTCCGCACGATGCTGAGCTCACAAGCGCAGATCGACGACGACGCTCCCGCGGAACTCATGCAGCTGGATGCCGATCATCCCGGCTTTCATGACGCGGTCTACCGCCGCCGGCGCAATGAAATTGCGCGCGCGGCGCTCGACTATGGCGAAGGTCAGCTGGTCCCGTCGATCGACTACACGGAGCAGGAGCACGATGTGTGGGCCGAGGTCTGGCGGCATCTCGATCCGCTGCACGAGCGGTATGCGTGCCGCGCGTATCGCGCGGCGGGCGATCGCATCTCGCTGTCGCGTGAACGGATTCCGCAGCTCGCCGACGTCAACGCCACCATCCAGCCACTCCTCGGGTTTCGCATGACGCCCGTGGCGGGGCTGGTCGCGGCCAAGTCGTTCCTTTCGCAGCTCGGGCGCGACACGTTCCTTTCGACGCAGTACATGCGCCATCACAGCGTCCCGCTCTACACGCCGGAACCTGATGTTGTGCATGAGCTGATCGGCCATGCGGCCACGTTCGCCGATCCGACGTTCGTCGCGCTCAATCGGGCGTTCGGCGAGGCTGCATTGCGTGCGCAGGACGATCCGCCAACGATCGAGCGCATCGGCCGCCTCTACTGGTACACGCTCGAATTCGGCGTCGTGCGCGAAGGAGGCCGCCTGCGCGTCTACGGCGCCGGATTGCTGTCCTCATTCGGCGAGCTCGGTCGCTTCGAGCGCGAGGAAGAGCTGCGCGATTGGAACGTCGACGACATCGCGAACACGTCGTACGACCCGACGCAGTACCAGCAGAACCTCTTTGTCGCGCCGAGCTTCGAAACGATGGCGGACGATGTGATGCAGTGGCTCGCTCTACCTAAGTGACGCCAGCTTGATGACTCACAGCGCAGCAAGGACCGTGTCACGCGGAGTACACCGAGAGGCGGAGGACGCAGAGTTGTTTCGCTCCGCCTCTCCGCGTTCCCCGCGTGAACCCGTTCCCTTTGAATTATCTAGGCCGCCAATCCTCGCAACGTCATCTCAATCGCGTCGATCACTTCCGGCCCCTGCACTTTCAGCGGGAAGGTCAGCACGCCGTTCGGTGAAAACTTCACCTGCTGGTCCTGTTGGATCAGCACGAGCAGCTTGTTCGGATCGACCTTCGCCTGCGCGGTCAGTTTGATCACCGCCCGCGCGCCTTCACGGACGATCGAGACCACGCCCATGTGTTGCGCGAAGCGTTTCACCTGCACGAAGCGGATCAGGTTCTCCACGTTCTGCGGCAGCGCGCCGAAGCGGTCGCGGAGCTCGTTGCGGATCTCCTCAAGGCGATCGTCGGTCGATGCCGAGGCGATCTTCTTGTAGAACGTCATGCGCAGGTTTTCTTCGCTGATGTAGTTCTTCGGGATGTAGATGTCGACGCCGAGGTTCATCGAGGTTTCCACTTCCTCTTCGATGCGCTCGCCCTTCATTTCGCGGATCGTCTCCTCGAGCAGGCGCGTGTACATCTCGAATCCGACTGCGGCGATCTGGCCGGACTGCTCGCCGCCGAGGATGTTGCCGGAGCCGCGGATTTCGAGGTCCTTCGCGGCGATGCGGAAGCCGGCGCCGAGGTCGGAGAACTCCTGGATCGCGGCGAGGCGCTTGCGCGCGTCGGAGGTCAGGATCTTGTCGCTCGGCACGAGCAGATAGCAGAACGCGAGCCGATCGCTGCGGCCGACGCGTCCTCGGAGCTGGTAGAGCTGCGAGAGACCGAAGCGCTCCGCGTGATTGATGAGGATCGTGTTGCAGGCCGGGATGTCGATGCCGTTCTCGATGATCGTCGTCGCCAGCAGCACGTCGAACTCGCGCTGGATGAAGGCGAGCATCGCGCGCTCCAGCTCGCGCTCCTCCATCTGCCCGTGACCGACGATGACCTTGATCCCGGGCACGAGCTTCTCCAGATACTCCTTCATCGCGTAGATCGATTCGACGCGATTGTGGACGAAGAAAATCTGCCCGCCGCGTCCGACTTCGAACTCGATCGCCTCGCGAATGAAATCGTCCGTGAATGGAACGACCGCAGTCTGAATCGCCAGCCGGTCCTTCGGCGGCGTCTCGATGACGGAGATGTCGCGGATGCCCACCAGCGACATGTGCAGCGTGCGCGGAATCGGCGTGGCCGACATCGACAACACGTCGATCGCCTTCTTGATCTGCTTCAGTTTCTCCTTCTGCCCGACGCCGAAACGCTGCTCTTCGTCGATGACGAGGAGCCCAACGTCTTTCAACTTGATGTCCTTCGAAAGGACGCGGTGCGTGCCGATGATGACGTCGATCTCACCGCTCTCCAATTTCCCCAGAATCGCCTTCTGTTCCTTCGCTCCGTAATACCGCGACATCAATTCGATCGTGACGGGGAACGACGCGAAGCGCCGCAGAAACGTGCGGTAGTGCTGATACGCGAGCACGGTCGTCGGCGCAAGGACGACCACCTGCTTCCCGTCCATCACCGACTTGAACGCCGCGCGCATCGCAACTTCTGTTTTGCCGTAGCCGACGTCGCCGCACAACAGCCGGTCCATCGGCTTGCGCGACTCCATGTCCGACTTCACGTCATCGATGGCCGATTCCTGATCCTCCGTCTCTTCGAATTCGAACGCATCCTCGAACTCGAACTGCCACGGCGAATCCTTCGAAAACGCGTGCCCCTGCACCATCTGCCGCGTGGCGTAGAGCTTGAGCAGCTCGTCCGCCATGTCGCGCATCGCCTTCTTGACCGAGGCCTTCGTGCGCGCCCACGCGGTGCCGCCGAGCTTGTCCAGCTTCGGCTGCGTGTCCGCGCCGCCCGAGTATTTCTGGATGAGATTGAGATTCTCCATCGGCATCAGCAACTTGCCGCCGCCGGAGTACTCGATCTCCATCACTTCGCGCTCGGTCGGCCCGAACGGAATGCGCTGCAGGCCATGAAAACGCCCGACGCCGTGATCGACATGGACGATGTAGTCGCCCACCTTCAGATCGCGAAGGTCCGTGACGAACGCCTCGGATGCGCGCTTCTTCCCGCCGACACGTGTCGAAGTCGGCGGCTCGAAGAGATCCCACTCGGAGTAAACGGTGAGATTCAACTCCTCGAAATCGAATCCACGCGGCAGGGCACCCGACGCGATGACGATCTCGGATTGCAGCTCATCGCTCGACGCGACAAAGGGGACGTCGAACTCTTTCAACAGCCGCTCGACCTTCTCGTGCCCACCCTTCGTCGCCGCGAAGAACACCTGCCGCCGCCCGCTCTCATGCCCCCGCTTCACATCGGACGTGAACTCCGGCAACCGATTCGTGTAGCGATCCACCTGCGGCGCGCGCAAACGAAACTCTTCAAATTCACCCGGCAGCGCGGACGTGGTCGAAGGCCGTCCAACATGAACCTCCGAAAACGCCAGCCGTGCCGCGCCCAGAAACGACAGCACCTCGGCACCCGCGGTGGTCAACTTCTCCGGCGGATACACCGCCCGCCCCTTCTCCGCCGCCGCGTCGTACTCCATCCGCAGCACCGACTCGAACTTCGCCACATTCGTCGTGATCTGGTCCGGCTCGATCAGCGCGAACATCCACTCCGCCGGATCGAGGTACTCCACAAACGACACCGTCTCCGCCGCCACCGGCACGTAATGCTCGATCCCCGGAAACGTCCCGTTCTCATTCAGCCGGTCGATCTTGTCCGACACATCGCGCTTGAACAACGGATCCATGAAATCGAGCGACAGCCGCCGCGCCAGCGAACTCCGCACCGGCTTCGTCACCGCAAACTGCGTCATCGGCAGGATGCTGACGGGACCCGACTCATCCTCCGAACGCTGCGTCTCGACGTCAAACCACCGCAACGAATCGACGGTATCCCCGAACAACTCGACGCGCACGGGCTTGGCAGTATTCGGCGGAAACAGATCGAGAATCCCCCCACGAAACGCGAACTCACCCGCTTCGCCAACGAGGTCCGTCCGCACGAACCCGTTCTCCACCATCCGCTCCAGCAACTCCCGCATCTCCAACTCATCGCCCTCGGCGATCCTCACGATGCGCGACGCAAACTCCTCCGGCCGCGGCAACCGCGAAAACAACGCCCGCGCCGGCACGATCAGAATCTCAACGCTGCGATCGATCAGCATCCCCAGCGCCCGAATCTCGTTCCGCACCACCCCCAGCGACGGCGACAAATCCTGATACGGCGACAACGACGGCGACGGATACCCCGACACACACCGCGCGTCGTGGTGGAAAAGCCGCAACGAAGCCTCAAAATCATCAATCGCCGCATCGCCAGGAACGACGATCGCAATCCGCCTTTTCGTCGCGTCCTGAAGCGTAGCCAGGCACAACGCCCGCGCCTCCACCGCCGCCCCGGTGACATCGACACGCCCCTCCTCGACGCGCTTGCTGATCGCTTTGAACGCCTCGGTGCGCGCCAGCTCCGCGCGGACGCGGGCGGTCAGGGTGGGGGAGGGCGGCATGGGAGGGGGATTCTAAGGCGGCTCTGAAGCGTACGTGTGGGACAATGTTCAGTCTCCCGAATTAAATACCAGGCATGGCTGCGAAGAAGACGTTAAAGGCGCAACCAAAACGCAGGCCTCGCGCTGCCTCGGCAGACGCTGAGCCGCGTAAACGCGTGCTGCCCGAACTTGTCTTCGGCCTTGTAGGTCCGGTAAAAACCGACCTGAAGTTCATCGGGAATGAGCTCGAGGCACGCCTCAACGATGTTGGCTACCGTGATGTTCAGCGGATCAGGATCAGTGACCTGATCGCCGACATCCATCGAGTGATTCCGCTCCGCGATCCGAACGGGAAAGCGATTCAGCTGGAAAGGACTCCCGAAGATCAACGCCTTCTATCGCACATGGAAGCGGGGAATGCGTTGCGGCGGCTGACGTGCGACCCCTCAATCCTCGCTGCCTATGCAGCCGGCAAAATCGGCCGCGGCCGCGATCCGAACAGACCGCGCGCCTCGATCGTCCACTCCTTGAAGACTCCCGAGGAAACGCATCTGATGCGGCGCATCTACGGCGTCGGCTTTTTCCTGATCGGCGCATCGTCGCCGCCGGAGGTCCGTGAGAATAACCTTGCTGTTGCGATCGCACGTGACCGCGGCATCGCACAGTCCGCGCCTGGCTTCGAATCGATCAAGAAGACTGCAAAGAAGCTCATCGAAAAGGATGAGAACGAGCCGGACGATTCCGGGCAGAAACTGCGTGACACGTTTCACCTTTCTGACCTCTTCGTGTCCCTCGGAGATGAATCGCAAACCGCTCTCGCCGGAGCCTCGGCAGAGCTATCCCGATTCGTACAACTCGTCATGGGCAACCTCGCACACACGCCATCCAAGGATGAGTACCTGATGTTTCACGCGTACGCAGCATCGATGCGTTCAGGGGCTCTCGCGCGTCAGGTGGGTGCAGTCGCCGCAACGGAACGAGGCGAGATTCTGGGCGTCGGATGCAACGACGTTCCACGCGCGGGCGGAGGACTGTACTGGCCCGATGACGCCGATGATGCCCGAGATTTGAAACGGCCGCGCGACTCATCGAACGAATTGAGCGAGGAGATGCTCAACGAGCTGTTAGAGCGCATGCAGGCGCAAAAGCTCATCAAGACACAGCCGCCGATGGCTGAGGTTCGGAAAGCACTTCGGGGCACACGCATTCTGAGCCTTCTCGAATTCGGACGGACGACACATGCAGAGATGGAGGCGTTACTTTCCGCGGCACGCATCGGTGCGCCAGTGGCCGGCTGCGTTCTGTACACGACGACGTTTCCGTGTCACGAATGCGCGCGTCTCATCCTCACGGCGGGCGTGAAGAAGGTGATTTACGTCGAGCCGTATCCGAAGAGCCTGGCGGCCGAACTGCACTCGGACGGGATCTCCATCGGCCGTCAACACCAGCCCGCGACGGGTCTACCCAAGGTAGAGTTTCTTCCGTTTGCTGGTGTCGGTCCTCGCCGGTACATGGACCTCTTCTCCACGATGACGAGCGTTGGCAAGACCTTGGAACGGAAGACACCGGATGGCCATCGCATCGAGTGGAACGCTGCAACAGCAGAGCCGCGGCTTCCGCTGATTCCCGCGTCCTACGTCGACCTGGAAAAGAAGGCGACCGCCGAAATCGCTGACAAACTGCAGAACATCAACCCCAAATCGCGCGATAATTCGCACCGGGAGAAACCACATGGCAAACGATAACCAAAGCTTTTGGGCGTTCTTCGATGAAGCGAAGCAGACAGTCCAGTCGTGGCCCGCGTGGAAGCAGGAGATTCAGGTCGGCATCTACTCGGACGCGCCGCAAGTAGCTTGCGCGCCCGTCGACGATGACACGGACGACCGGTCAGAGAAGTAGACGAGCGCCACGCGCGAGTCCGTGCGGATGGTGGCCATCAGCTTCCCGTTCCGCTCGATCATGCGTGGCGGATTCCTATGCGAGAGAGACCCTCCGCAGATGGCGCAGATTCACGCAGATGAAGATCGTGCGTCATCCTCCATCTGCGTAAATCTGCGGATACGACTCCCTCAGAATCCGCCGGCGGAAATGCCTGACGGAGTCTTTACACTTTCACCATGCTCTGTATGGAACAGAAGAGACGGTTGTGCTTTGTGCGATTGTCTTGCTAACGCGTAATGCCGCCCACACACCCTCTGAGGCAAGTTGAGGAAGTGGGCTAGGCCCGATTTTCAAGTCTCGAAGATGGAGCGGCTCGCCGTCCTTAGCCAACGTGAAGTCAAAGTAAGGAATGATTCGCGACTGGCCCTCGCGTACGCGTACCTGTGGATGGTCGATCGACGTGATCCTCGACACGAGCCGCCATTCTTTTTCCTCACGGAACGTTGCGTGTTTAAGCAGTGGTGAAATTGTTGCAACCTGATAAGCGAAGTGCTGACTCAGAGGATCATCCTCGATCCTTCCTGTGCTGCGACTTGAGACCGCTTGGTCGATCAACTCACGAACGACAGCTTGTTGGTCTTCGTGATCATAGATCGCTGGTACGAGGCGAAAACCTTGTGCCTTCCCACGCTCTTCTAATATATCTGAGCCAATGCCAACACTAATTCCCTTTCCCGACGGACAATACCCGCGCCATTGACTGAGTAGGTCGTTATCTTGTGAAAATGAGGCGACGAACACGTGAGCGCCTCGAATCTGTTCGATCCGCGACCAAAGTAAACTCATAAAGTCATCTTCCGATTGATCTCTAATTGACCGTCTTCGTTCCTGAATCTCGTTCTGCACGAGTCGTCTTCCGTGTGCAAACTCCTCCGCATCGTTGAGATGGTGGATACTTGAGGCCCAAATTGAACGAGAAGCTGTAATGCCAATGAAGCCTTGAAATGATGTGTAGTGGTACAGCTGATCGGGCGGGCTGGTCGTCTCAAGCTGGCCGAGGATTCCCATCTTCGTTAGTTTCTCAGATCAAAAACTTCTACAAGATCGTAGACGCGGCAGTCCAACGCCTCGGCCAGTCGAAGAATCATTGTTAGGCTCGGCACCTTCACTCCTCGTTCGAGTTCACTGATGAACGGCTTGTGCGAACCGCAGAGATCGGCGAGCGCGTATTGCGAAAGATCGCGCGCGACTCGGAGTTCGCGGAGGCGCTGACCGAAGATGACGCCCTCCGGCTGCGTCTTGATCGTCACGAGGAAATCTCGCTTGTGTTTGCGGTTGGACGATGATACGCTATCACGTACCATTGAAGGAGAGCCACCATGACCCCACCCGACCCGTACGACATCCGCCGCATCTTTCTTACGCCTCGTCCCAACCTGCCGCTCATGACGGCGGCGGAGCGGTTGGGGATGTCGTTGCAGGAGCTGAAACGAGACATTGCGGATGGGGCGATTGTAGCGGTTTCGACGCGCGTCGGGACGCGGGTGACGAAGGAGGAGATGATCGCCACGGCCATGCGGCTGTGGGATCAGTCGGTGATCGAAGAGGCGCTCGGCGACGACGCTGCGACACTGATTCCGGAAGCGATCCGCCTCGTCGAACTGCGCGCGCGCGTGCCGCGGTATCAGCGCGACGTGCTTCGGGAACTGGCCCGCCGCGATGGGACCTCCATCGACGCTGTGCTGACGCGCGAGTTGGAGGATGTGGCGTCCGCGCACGCGGAGGAGTTGGCGATCGTGCTTCCGGACCTTGCTGCCGCGCTGGCGTGGCCGGGCGAGTGTTCGTAGGCCGGACTCTCCAGTCCGACGGTGCCGCGCGGCGTGTTCAGCCTGGTGGTCACGCAGGACATTCGCTTCGGCATCGCGCTGAGAGGGTGTGAAGAAATGTGGCGCTCGTTTCGTGCGAAGCACTTTGGAGTGCGGTGGCGAACGAGCCACCGCTTTGGGAGGGTGGTGGAATCGCGGTAACGCGCAGCATGGGATGCTTGAGAAATCTGCGCGAGCGAGACG
>JBAVBF010000557.1:0-7124 GCA_049586115.1 Thermoanaerobaculia bacterium
TCGTTACCGCACCCGGCGAAGTCAACCCGAAGGTCAAGGTCAACATCAGCGCGTACATCATCGCCAAGATCGAGAAGCTCTATTTCAACGAAGGCGATGCCGTAAAGAAGGGCCAGCGCCTGGTCGATCTCGAGAAAACCACCTATCAGGCCGCGTACTCACGAGCGGCTGCCGCGGTCTCAAACAGCCGGATCGAAGTGGCGCGCGCGAAGACGAACGTGGCCACGATGGAGCTCGCATACAAGCGCGCCGTCAATCTCAAGCAGCAGGGAATCCAGGCGCAGGAGCTGTTCGATCAGGCCCGGCAGAACTACGACAACGCCGTCGCCGCGTACGACTCCGCAAATCAAGGTGTCGCGCAGGCGCAGGCGCTGTTGCAGCAGGCCCAGAACGATCTCGATCACACCACGATCCTTTCCCCGATGGATGGCCGCGCCGTACAGCTCAACGCACACGAGGGTGAAGTCGTCATCCCCGGCACGATGAACAATCCCGGCTCGGTCATCGCCGTCATCGCCGACCTTTCCGAGATCCTCGTCGAAGCCGATGTAGGCGAAACCGAGATCACCGGTATCCGTCTGAACGAGACTTCGAAAGTCCACGTCGACGCCATTCCCGACAAGGAGTACGACGGTCACGTCGCCGAAATCGGCAGCTCCGCCGCGCTCAAGCAGGGCACCGGCGCCGGCATGCGCTACTTCAAGGTGAAGGTCCAGTTCGACAATCCGGACGAGCGTCTTCGCCCCGGCATGACCGCGCAGGTCTCGATCATCACGACGACCTCCGGCAGCGCACTCTCCGTTCCGATCCAGAGCGTCGTCGAGCGCGTTCCGCCCGCTCTGGCGAAGTCGAAGAGCGGCACCGAGGATGAGGACGAGAACGCGCCGAAGTCGAAGTACGTCTTCGTCGTCAAAGACGGCAAAGTGAAAATGACCGAAGTCAAAACGGGCGTGAGCGACACCACACATGTCGCGCTCGTGTCGGGCGTTTCGAAGAACGATCAGGTCGTAACCGGACCATTCCGCACGCTGAAGAAACTGAAAGACGGCGATTCCGTAGAAGTGACCAAAGAAGAGTCGAAGACTCCTCAAAACGGGACGGCCTCAAAGTGAACGGAAACGGCAACGGCAACGGCAACGAAAATCACCTCATCGAGATGCGCGAGCTGACGCGCACCTATCAGCTCGGACCACAGGACATCTACGCGCTTCGCGGCGTCGATCTGGTCATCAATCATGGCGAGTACGTCGCCATCATGGGTCCCTCGGGATCCGGCAAGTCGACGCTGATGAACATCGTCGGCTGTCTCGACCGCCCCTCGGCCGGGCAATACATCCTCGACGGCACGCCGGTCGAGTCGATGGATGACGACGCGCTGGCCGCGGTGCGCAACAAGAAGATCGGATTCGTCTTCCAGACCTTCAATCTGCTCTCGCGCACCACGGCGCTGCAGAACGTCGAGCTGCCGCTGGTCTACGCGAAGATCGGCCGCGCCGAACGGCGTGAGATGGCCGAGGAGGCATTGACCGCGGTCGGACTTGGCGACCGGATGAATCACCAGCCGAACGAGCTTTCCGGCGGTCAGCGGCAGCGCGTCGCCATCGCCCGTGCGCTGGTCAACAAGCCGTCGCTTCTGCTCGCCGACGAGCCGACCGGCAACCTCGACTCGCAGACCGGCCGCGAAATCCTCGACCTCTTCCGCGAGCTTTCCTCGCGCGGCAACTCCATCATCATGGTCACGCACGAAGACGACGTCGCGCAGGAAGCGCAGCGCGTGATTCACATCCGCGACGGCAAGATCGTCGTTTAGCCGGCACGGCCGGCAGCGCTGCTTGCCCAAGGCTCTGCCACAATAGCGGCCTGCATCATGTTTTTCGAAAACGTCAAAATTGCACTTCGCGCCATCAGCGCCAACAAGATGCGGTCGATCCTCACCGTCCTCGGCGTGATGATCGGCGTCGCCGCCGTCATCGCCGTCGTCTCGCTCGTGCAGGGGATGCAATACCAGATCTCATCGCAGCTCGAGAACATCGGCGCCACGTTCGTTCGCGTCATCCCCGACTTCTCCTCGTCGCGCGGCAATCCATTCCTCCCCATCCCGTCGCTGACGTACGACGACGCGCTGGCCATCCGCCGCGGTGCCACAGCGGTGCGCGATTTCACGCCGATCTTCCAATCGAACGTCTCGCTGAAAAATGGCGACACGCGCCACGACGCGACGCTGTACGGCGTGACCCAGGCCTATCCCGACGTCGCGAAACAGTTCGTCGATCACGGCCGCTTCTTCGGCACGCTCGACGAGGAGGCCAAGAAGCGCGTGGCCGTCCTCGGCTCCGAAGCCGCGCGACAACTCGGTCTGACCGATGCCGTCGGCAAAGACATCCGCCTCGACGACAACAACTTCACCGTCATCGGCGTCATGGAGAAACGCGGCTCCTCGATCGGCGGCGATCCCGACGACGTCGTCTACATCCCGTTCGCCACCGCGCAGATGCTCTACGGACCCGACCGCATGCAGCACCTTCCCATCGCGCTTCAGGTGCGCACGCGCGAGGACATCGACCTGGCCAAGGAACAGGTGAGCGACATCCTGCGCGCCCGCCATCACCTGAAAAAAGGGCAGCCGGACGATTTCCAGATCACGTCGCAGGAAGAGCTGATGAAGACGATCTCCACGGTGCTCAATACGACCACCGGCATCATGGGCGCTGTCGTCGGAATCGCACTCCTGGTCGGCGGCATCGGCATCATGAACATCATGCTGGTGTCGGTCACCGAGCGGACGCGCGAGATCGGCATCCGCAAAGCGATCGGCGCCCGCCGCTACGATGTCCTGATCCAGTTCCTGATCGAAGCGGTCACGCTTTCCGGATTCGGCGGCGCCATCGGCATCGCCCTCGGCTACCTCGGCGCGGCCACGGTCCGGCTGATCCTGAAACGCTGGCTCGAGCTCCCGCCCGTGCACACGCCGATGTGGGCCATCGTCCTCGCCTTCGGCTTCTGTGCAATCCTCGGCATCATCTTCGGCATCTACCCCGCCGCGAAGGCGTCGAAGCTCGATCCGATCGAAGCGCTCCGCTACGAATGAAGGACATCGCCATCGCCCTCGACAATCGCCCCGGCGCACTCGCCGACATGGGCGATGCCCTCGGCCGCGCCGGCGTAAGCATCGAAGGCGGCGGCGCCTGGGTTGTCGATGGACGCGGCATCGCGCACTTTCTGTTCGAGGACGGCGACGCCGCGCGCAACGCACTCGAAGCGGCCGGCATCAAAGTCCTCGCCGTGAACGACGTTCTTGTCCAGCGCCTCAATCAATCGGAGCCCGGGCAACTCGGCAAGCTCACCCGGCGCATGGCCGACGCCGGCGTCAACATCGAAGTCCTCTACAGCGACCACGATCATCAGTTGATCCTGGTCGTCGACGATTTCGAGAAGGGACGCGAAGTCTCCGAGGCGTGGAGTAAGCGATAAGCGCCTGACGGAACGACGTTCCGAAACTCCACCTATTGCAGAGTTTCGTTCGGTTCCTCCTCCCCTCCCGCACAATTTCCGGCACGAACCTTGAGAAGGGATTCAGTGCGATGGAAAAGCGGCTTTGCGATATCTGCGGTCATTCTCGCGCGGCGCACGTCGATGGAGTTCACTGCGCCCTGTGCCGTTGCAGTTCCGAACGGCCGGCGGCGGTGCAGGAGTCGCTGGTGTTTCGGAGTGCGCTTCCGATCCGCACGGCGCGAATCGGCCGAAAAAGGTAAACGCAATCGAAGGATTACTTCGGCGAAAACCGTCGTTGCGACTCCCATGAGCGAAAAGGTCACGAAAGCTTCCAAGACCGTCACCGTGTCCGAACGCAACCTGCAAAGCGCCGCGCTCCGTCTGCTGCCGAAACACAACAAGCTCGTCTCCACCGAGGTCGATTACCTTCGACGCGTCCTCGGCGACCGGGCCACGCAGCAGCAGATCGACGAAAAAGTGCTACTGGTCCGCAAGCTCCCCTGGTCGGAAATCGTCGCCGATTGAACGAATCAGAACTCCCTCCCGAAGAGACGCCGCGCGCGGAACCCGCGTGCGATTCGCCGTCGCCCGAAACAGCACCGCGCCCCCAAATCCGCGCCGCTTTCGAACCGACCTGCTGCGGCTCCGGCTGCGACGACTGTCCGTTCTGACGAGCACTCTCCGGCGCGTCACTCGGCTCGATCGATCGCGCCTTCCGCGTGATCGACGACTACACCACGCTGATCGGCCGCCGCACGGTCGGGCTCCCGTCGGCGGGCGATCCGACGCGGCAGTGAGTAACAGGGAACGGTTCACGCGGAGCGCGCGGAGAGGCGGGAGCGATCGCGCCGAGCTCACCGGAGGTGGTCACGTTTTTCTCCGCGCCTCCGCGTCTCCGCGTGACTAACTCGCCAGCAATCGAAGATACCTTCGAATCCGATCCGCGTTCTTGCCCGCGTCGCCGCGGCCGACGCGGGAGACGGAGCGCACGTCGATGCGGCTGTGCGAGCCGGCTGGACGGATGCGCACCACGACGTCATCGTGGAAGCCGAACCACGCGGTCGTCGCCGTCGCTTCGATGATGCCCTCGGCGGGCCGGAGGGAGACGATCTCCCACTCCATTTTCTTCGCGGCCTCGACTGCCTTTGTGAATGCGGCGTCCGGCGCGAGCGGAAGTTCGAGCGTCACCAGATCGGGATACGCGGTCCGCTGCGCGCGGACGGTGGCGTCATCGGCGCGGTCGGCGACTTTGTTTGGAAAGCCGGCGCGAAGAGGAAGCACGGCCGAGAAACGCGGCGGGTCGGCGAGATCGGTGCTGATGTCATGAATGGCGGGCTTGCCGCGCGCCGCCGCGATCTGCACCAACGGAACCAGAACGATCACCGCGCCGGCGATCGCAGCCACCGCCGCGGTGCGATTGGGACGCGTCCGCAGCCAGGCGATGCCCGAAATCAGCAGCGCGAGGAATCCGATCAGAAGGGCGCCGGCGAAAAGCAGCAGGCCGGTCTTGAAGTCCCACCATCCCGCGCGCGTGCCGGGACCGGAGAGCAGAAGTGCAGCCGCGGCCAGGGCGGCGAGGATTGCGCCGGTGATCGTCATCGGCGAAGTGTATCGCTCAGCAAGTCCAGAGCGGTGCGCTGATGTTGTTGCTGTCCGCAAGAACCTACCGCACCCGCTCCTCCACTATCGCTAACCGATCGCGGTATCGCGCGCCTGCGGCGGCGGGGCTGAATCGCGAGCGGATCGTGTCGCGGCCGCGGGTGCTGATTTCTGCTCGGAAGTCCGCCTCGTGCACGACGCGGCGCATGAGGCGCGCGGCGTCGTCGACGTCCGGATTGGCCCACTGCTCGCCGGCGCGGTACGGGCCGTAGTTCCGATCGAGCGTCACCAGCTCGTAGGCGACCGGGCAGGAGTTCGCGCTGGTCATGAAGTCCATGTTGCCCGACCAGCCCGTGGCCACGACCGGTTTGCCGAGGTACATCGCTTCCGCAAGGATCAATCCGAAGCCCTCGGAACGATGCAGCGAGACGACGGCATCGCACGCGTTCAGCAATCCGTTCACGCGAGGGCGCGGGAGCATGAGATCGGTCAGGTAGACGTTCGGGATTCCGCGAATCTGACCGGCGAGATCGGCGTATTCGCGGCGATGCCGTCCCGCCTGTCCGGCCTTGATCAGGAGCGCTACGCTCGAGTCGTTCGCGAACGCCCGGCGAAAAGCGTCGACGGCGCCGAGCGGATTCTTGCGCTCCATCACGCTCGCCAGATCGAACATGCAGAGGAACGTGAATCGCCCCGGCGGCACGCCGAACTCCTCGGGAGTGCACGCGTCGATCTCCGTTACCGCAACGCCGTGCGGCATGTGCACGACCGGGATCGAGACCTTGCTGCTGATCGCGTTCTGAATGAACTCGCTCGGCGCCCAGATTTCGTCGAGCGGCGCGGCCGACTCTGCAAACTCGTCCGGCAACTGCGGCAGTTCCCAATGCCAGCAGCCGATGTTGTACGCGCTCGCATCGAAAACATGCGGCAGCCGTGCATGCACCTCGGGGAGTTGATCCGCGTTCACGTGAAAGACGCTGGTTCGATACACCGCCTGCTGCGTTTCATCGCCCGCGTCGAGGATCCGGTTCGCGATTCCCGCTGCATCGCACGCGTTGCGGCAGAGGCGTGCGGACTCGCCGACGCCGGTGTCGTGCGTGACGTTTCCAACGATGTTCAGTCCCGGCGGCAACGGCCGTTCCGGATGAGGAGCCGATGGGATTTCGTCCCGCCGCCCGAGGAGAAACTCGCGCGCCGCCTTGCGCATCGGCTGCGGAAACAGGAGAACCAGCGTCCGGAGCGGCGAGACCGTCTGATACGCCTTCGCGGCGATTCGCGACACGCGCGGCCCGCGGCGAAACTGCCGAACCGGGCGATGTGCTCGAAAAAGCTCCGGATGCAGAAACGGATCCGCGCCCGCCGCGCGCTGGATCGCGGGTGAATTGCGATACGCGATTCTCGCGGCGTCGGAGATCAGCGTGCCATCGGCGAAGACGCCGAAGGGATAGCGCGCCTTGCGGAACGACTCGTACCCGGCGGCGCGGATGGCCGCGTCGTAATCCGCGATGAGCACGCGTGCGTCGCCGACCTCCGACACGCGCAGCGCAAAATCGTGTTTCGACGCCATGGCTGGAGCGGCCGGATCGAATCCGCTGAAGTGGAAAAATCGCAGCGGCTGACCGTTCACCGTCGCGTTGACACCGCCGCCGCGAACCGTGCGCTGGCCGAGGTTCCAGTAGGCGACGTTGTAGCCCTCGTGGCGAAGGATCGAGACGCCATCGAAAAAACCGGGGGTCAGATCGATCCACTTCTGATCGACGAAGATTCCGCGCGCGACATCGGAGACGCATTGAAACTCCAGCTTCTCCTGCCACCATTCGAGAAAGCGATGCGTATCCCTCCCCTTCGAGACCGCGAGGAAGCCGAGGTTGTAGGTACCGGCCTGCAGGATCGTGCGCTCGCTGGGATGATCGTCGCCGGAGATCGGTCCTGTCAGATGCGGAGTCAGGATCAGGAATGTCTCCGGCCCCGCCTCATCGACCTCGGGCAACGCGCTGTAAAGCCGAATATCGGGATCGAGGTAGACGACGCGC
>JBAVBF010000558.1:0-5027 GCA_049586115.1 Thermoanaerobaculia bacterium
GCGCGCATTGTAGCGGCAGCGGCGAGAAGCACCTCGCGCGTGCGATGAGAGCCTTGGGTCGACTCTGATAGTTGACTTATTGACTTCGATAGCTATCGAACTTAAGCTCGCTCTCTCAGCTTTTCGACCTAAATCGAGCACTGACATTGGAGAAGAAGGAGCAACGACATGTCTCTTCGGACGCTCACTGCCTTGTCGGCCATCTGCCTCGCGTTTTGCCTGTTCGCACCATCCGCTCACGCACAGGATTGCGGAGAGCATTGCTCACAAAATCCTGAAGACGGTTTCAATGGTTGGCAAGAACCAATGACGGGTTTTAACGAGCCGACCCTGGATAGGTGCTACGCGAGACTGTCCTCCAATCAAGCTTGTCACATCTGTAGCTGGCACGATGCCATTCCGGGCCATCCGGCAGGTTGGTCCTGCGAATGGACGGTGACGTCCGCCGGATGCAGTTGTCCACCCACTGGCTGCTCAGCGTCAGTTCCGGCAAAGGGTAGTTGTATGTACTACAGCTATTGAGTATGGATAACCTACGGCGCCGCCTCGGACGAGGTGTCGTGGCGATTCTGCTTTCCGCCGGTTCTACACAGGCGGGACAAATCACGACCACCGTCGTTAGTCCTTCCGTTGCCGCGCGCGCGGTGATCCTTCGCGCCGATCGGACCGACGGCGGCGCTGAGCGTTTGGAGCACTCGGTTCCTCTTCCCGGGACAGCGGATTTCCCGCTGGGTAAAGGACTCTGGGAACTTCGCGTTATCGACGAGCATTTGTGGGCCGCGCCGGTGTTCATGCGAAGCGAGGACCCCATTGAAATTAAGGTATGGCCTACCGTCCCGCTCAAGGGAACCACAAAGGGAGTCACCACCTTGCGCGCCGGATTCAGGCCGCTCGAAGCGGGCGGCGCTGCCGGCGAAGTCGAGTGCAGCGTAAAGGGGGAGTCGTGGATGTGCGCGATCCCCGCAGGAAAGTACGACCTCCGCTTCTCCTCAGCCGGATCTGCGCCGGAATTTCGTTTCGACGTAACGGTCAGGGATGATCCGAAGCCAATCACGCTTAAATTTGTCCCCGGCGCCTCGCTCTCCGGCCGGGTGGAAGTAGTCCCCGGCGTAAAACTTCCAGCCGATGGGGTCATCGTGACGCTGACCTCAGCCGGAGGGGAGGGCGCGGTGTGGAAAAGCGAGGCGCGTAGCAACGCAAAAGGGTTCTTTCAATTCAAGGGACTCGCTCCCGGCGACTATTCGATCCGAGGAGAAGCAACGGGCGGACTGACGACGCAGCCGGAGGGGATCAAGATGCTCGCCGCAGCCGCGGCGGAGTTGAACGGTTCGCTTCTTCTCGATCTACCGAAGAAGCTCACCGTCACGGTGTTCCCACGCCTCGATCCCTACGGCAATCGCTGGATCGTGCAGATGGTCTCGAACAATCCTCGACGGGCACGCGGCGAAGTTCTGGGCGAGTCTCCGCTATCCAACGCGGGCGATTGGACGTACCCCCGGCTTCTTGCCGGAGCATACTCAGTCGCGGTCCTGACATCTAAGGGCGAGGTGTGGAAGGCGCAGGAGGTTACCGTTGCGCAGGAGGATGTGTCCCTGGCCGTGGCAGCCCTCTCCTCGACGATCACAGGCACGATAACGCTCGGGGATCGGCCGCTCAAAACCTCGCTTTCCTTCGGCGGGGAAGGCTGGCCCAAAGTGGAGTCTGACTCCGAAGGGCGATTCAAGGGCGCGATTCCGCCTGGTGAACAGGAAGAACGCACGGTACTGGTCGAAGCAGAGACGCCGCGCATCCGGCGCACCATCCGCGCGCCTATCCAGAGAGAGGAGTCGGGCAGCTTGCATTTGGATATCAAGCTGTCCGCGACCACTCTCATGGGACACGTGGTGAAACAAGACGGTTCGACCGTCCCGAACGCGCTCCTTACCGTGTCGAGTCTTGACGGACGGTATTCCGATCAGGCATGGGGTGAGGGAGACGGTAGTTTTCAGGTCGCGGGATACGAACCGGGAACCTACGGCGTTACGGCCGACAGCGGACCGGAGGGCAAGAGTCGTGAGACGACAGTCGTGTTGCGAGATGGAGAGTTGACCGAAGTGGAGCTCGTTGTTGAGAAGACCGAGACCGTTCGTGGCCGGATTACCATCGGAGATGTTCCAGTCATCGCAGCAGACATCTTTGCGTTTCCACGCGATACGTCAGCCCCGTCCATCCCTCACGCCCGGTCCGATGTGAGCGGCTTTTTCGAAGTCATGTTGCCGCCGGGAACCACGACCTTCGATGGTCTCGTCATTCACCCGGCCTTCGATGTCATGTTCGGACGGTCAACCGTGCAGCACGAAAAGCAATTGAACATCCGCACCCAACAGATCGGCGGCACGGTTGTGGTCGAGTCGCGTCCGCAGAACGATCTCGTTGTGCTGCTTCATGGCGGGGCCGAGATGTACGCCTCCTCCCTTGCCGACCTGGCCGGGGGAAGCATCGCCGCCGGACGCATTACCCTTCCCCGCTTGGAGCCCGGCCACTACACCGCATGTACGCTGGACAAGAAATGCGTCAGCGGCTACCTCCCGCCGCACGGCACCTTGACCCTTTCCCTCCCTTCTGAGACTCCCTGATTTTTGGGGGGACCGAAGGTCTGACCCTCCAAGTTTTGGCTTCCCGCGGAGTTCCGGTTGGAAAGCCTTCTCGTCGTTGGGCGCTGGACATTGGCCCGTGTGAGTTGCAGACGTGTCGCAGATTTGGAGGCGCGCATCGTAGCGTGCCGATGGTGGTTTCAAAACCTGGAGGTATCCCATGAAGCAACTTCTGATGGCTGCGATGGCTATTACAGTTTCGGTGACCGCATTCGCGGAGAAAAAGCCGCCGCGCGCACCGGCGCCGGTCGATACCATCAGCGTCACCGGCACCGCTCGCGGTACTACGACGCCGGATCACTTCTCCTTCAGCGTCTCCGTCCAGACAACGTCGCCAACCGTGGAAGAGGCAGTGAACGAGAACAACGCCAAAGTCGCCTCTGTCATCGCCGCACTAAAGAGCGCCGGCGCGGAGCCCTACGAGATTCGGACGTCGAACTTCTCGATCTATCCACAGCAGGACAGCCAGCAACAGCAAGGCAAGCTGCCGCGACTCCTCGGCTACCAGGTCTCGAACAGCATCGAGGTGAGGAAAACAGAGATCGCCAGCGCAGGAAGACTCCTCCAGGCCGCAATCAGCGCGGGCGTAAATCAAGCATCCGGATTGTCGTTCGGCGTGGACGAAGTCCGCGCACGCGCTGACGGCCTTCACGCTGCCTTCGAGGACGCGCTCTTCAAAGCGACCCTCCTCGCGGACGCAGCCCGCCGGAGGCTCGGTCCTGCCTTGGCTATTACCGAAGGGGGAGCAGCGGATCCGCAGCGTCCAATGATGGGAGGCCGGGTCATGGCCGCACAGGCCGTGTCCGAGGTTCCCGTAGAGAGCGGGTTGGAGGGGCTGAGGTTTACGGTGTCGGTAGTTTTCGCGATGAAGTGAGAGAACCGTTTCCAAGCGGAGCGCGGCGTTTTCTTCTCCGTGTCTTCGCGTGAACCGTCTGGCCTTTGCCCTAGGATGCGCGCATGTCCGACTTCGACGTCCGCACCATTCCCGCCACCGTCCACGGCCGCTATCTCGTTCGCGAGGGTCCTCCGGAGCGGCTACTGATTGGATTTCATGGGTACGGTGAAACTGCCGAGGGGCACATGGCGGAGCTGCGGCAGATCCCGGGAATCGATCGATGGACCGCCGTCGCCGTGCAGGCGCTGCATCCTTTCTACACGAACCGGTCGGGGATGATCGTGGCGTCGTGGATGACCAGCCTCGATCGTGACCTGGCCATCGACGACAACCGCGAGTACGTCCGCTCGGTCGTCGCCCGGTTTCCGGCGCCGCGGCAGCTCGTCTTCCTCGGCTTTTCGCGGGGCGCGGCGATGGCGTATCGCGCCGCTGCCGGCTCGAATGCCACCGGTGTCATCGCCCTCGGCGGCGACGTTCCGCCGGACGTCGTCGATGCGCGTTCGAAACTTCCATCCGTGCTGATTGGGCGAGGGATTCGCGAGGAGTGGTACACGGACGAAAAGCTCCAGAAAGACTTGAGGTTTCTCCGCGAGGTCACCACGGTCAGCACCTGCGTGTACGACGGCGCGCACGAATGGACGACCGAATTCCGAGAGGCGGCCGGGGAGTTTCTGGCCCAGCTCTGACTCGTCAACACGTTGACTAGTCAGTCCGGTGACTCTCAGCTCCGGGGATGACAAACGTCGCGTGCGTTGTTCACGCTTCTCCTGATGTCCGACCGATCCGAACGACTCAAAGCGCGGCTCAAAGAGCTGCCCGACCGCCCCGGCGTGTACATGCACAAGAATGCCGAGGGGGAAGTGATCTACGTGGGGAAGGCGCGGAATCTGAAGAGCCGCGTCGGTTCGTATCTGGTCGGTCGCGGCGCACGCGATAGCAAAACCATGTCGCTGATCAACGAGATCGACACCATCGATTTCGTGACCACGAACAATGAGCTCGAGGCCATCCTGCTTGAGAACAACCTCATCAAAACCCACCAGCCGCGCTACAACATCCTGCTTCGCGACGACAAGAGTTACCCGTACATCAAAGTCACCATGTCGGAGGATTACCCGCGGGTCGTCTTCACGCGGCGTCTCGATCGCAAGAAGGGCGATCTGTTTTACGGTCCGTTCTTCGCCGGGACCGCGCGGCGATTGCTGAAGCTCGTCGCCGACCAGTTCAAGCTGCGGAGCTGCGATCTCGAAATCACGATCGGCAAAAACGCATTGCCGCGACCCTGCCTCTACTACGACATGCACCAATGCCTCGGCCCTTGTGTCGTCGGCCTGACCACGCCGGACCTGTACCGCGAGATGGTCGACGACGTCGTCCTCTTCCTCGGCGGCAAGACGAAGGAGCTCCAAGACCGCCTCACGCGGCGGATGTACGGCGCCGCCGAGGCCGAGAACTACGAGATGGCGACTTATTACCGCGATCTCGTGCGCACCGTCGAG
>JBAVBF010000559.1:0-5988 GCA_049586115.1 Thermoanaerobaculia bacterium
GTGCATGCGATCCAAAAAGCGCAAGCTCGATGACACCGAACGCGGATAACCGCGCTCGGTTCGCCTCGACCAGACGCAGGATTTCGTCGCGGGTCATTCGCTAGTTCACAGCGTCGAGAAAGCGATACAGCGCGTTGACGGTACTCGACGCCGCGGCACATGCTTCCTCGCTTTTTTCCGGCGTGTCGCAGAGCGTTTCGAGAAGTTCGCGGGCGGTCTGCGAGTGGACGACATCGGCTTCCATGTGCACGGAGAAGAAAGAGACATCGCGCGGCTCGGTGATGCCGTACCAGGCGGCCAGACCGTCGATCTTCGTTTTCGAAACAGCCGGAATCTGCGACTCGTACGCGTAGAGTGCGGCCAGACCTTCGTGCAGCTTCTCGCTGCGGGCGAGATTGCGCATCGTGGCGATGAGGTCCGCGGTCGCGGCGTTCGGCGTCGTCGATTTCGCGTCGGAGCGATCGACGCCGAGGGCATCGCAGAAGCGGAGCCAGAGCTCAGGATGATTTTCGGCGCCGCGCTCCTCCTCGATCAGATTCTCGAGCAGGTACTGGCGGATAGCGATGTCGTCGGTGTGCGCGTGCATCGCGCTCAAAAACGTCGGAAACGCGAGCGTATACGGGTAGTACTGCCGCGAATACTCTTCGAGCTCGCCGCGCGTCAGCTCGCCCGCATTCCAGCGCTGATAAAACGGATGATTGAGCATGTGACGCTGATTGATTTCGCCGTCGAGAAGTTCGATCACACCGGTCATGACTACCTCCAATTCGCGTGCGGGAGATTACCATCACACGGTCCGCAGCCGACCGCTTCCCTCGCCCTTCTGGCGATACATCGCTTCGTCCGCTTGCCGCAACGCGGCCTCGGCATCGCCGTCGATCGGAACGGTGGCGTGGCCGACGGAGAATTTGATGGGAGGGCCGTCGCTGCGCTCGAACTTGAGGCGATCGCGCACGCTTTCAACGCGCGTGAGGATCTGATCGGAATCGGCCGAAGGCGCGATGACGACGAACTCGTCGCCGGCGTAGCGAATCACGTGATCGTTGGGACGGAAGCTCGCCTGCAGCACGCGCGCGAATCGCTTCAGGCAATCGTCGCCGGTCTGATGTCCGTAGCGATCGTTGATTCCTTTGAAGTCATTCAGATCGAAAAAAAGGATCGTCGCGCCCGTGCGGAAGACGCTGCGCAGAACTTCGGGCAGCGCGCGGCGATTGGCAAGGCCGGTGAGCGGATCGCGGTCGACCAGTTCCTGCAACACTTCCTGCGCGGCGAGAAGATCGACGTTCGATTGCGTCAGCTCCTGCTGAATCGTGCGATAGAGGATGAGCACGCATCCGAGCGCGATCACCCACTCCGCGCCGGTGTCGAATGAAGAGTACGACGCCAGGAAGATGCCGATCGCCGATTCCGAGACGAAGTGCTGCGGGAAAAGATGCGCGCCGTGTGCGAGCGTTTCGACGATCGCGAGGATGGTACGGATCGACAGACCGGCTGTCAGCCATCCAGCGCCGGGAGTTCGCGTGATGAGAAGGAGCAGCGCACCGAAGCCGAGGATCAGTCCGATGACGGCGGATTGCGCGGTGCCGAGTTTGTCGATTTTGTCCAAGGTGAATGCCGCCACGATCGAATACGCGACCACGGCGGCGATCACACCGCGGCGTACCGCCGGACCCGGGCGACGGCGGACGAAGTTCCACGTTCCAGCGACCAGCAGAACGGAAAAGATCGTCTTCGACAACGTGTAGCCGAAGACCGTGATCATGAATGCGATTCGCGATTTCGGCTGCGCGAACCAGAAGGTGATCGTGACGAAGAGCGCGGCGAGATTCCAGAGCCACGCCTGAATCCACGGCCGCATCTCGACGCGGCGAACCGATCGCGCCAGCACGACGAAGAAGACGGCGATCATTAACTCCGAGGTGATCTGCGCCGTCGTGCTCCACCGCCAGAGAAGCAGTTCCATGCGTCAGCCTCGGTGCGCGGCAATGACGGCGAGGAGCGCGAGCAAGCCGGGGAACGCTTGCATCCAGAGAATCGAGCGCTTGGCGGTGAAGGCGCCGAAGACGCCGGCGACGATCACGCAACCGAGGAAGAACAGCTTGCTCGGATAGGCGCCGTCGCCGCCGAAGACGCCCCACAGTAGTCCGGCCGCGAGGAAGCCGTTGTAAAGGCCCTGATTCGCCGCGAGTCCGGCGGAAGCCTTCGCAATTTCGGGCGAGAGGCGGAATGTGCGCAGTCCGAACGGCTTGGTCCAGAGGAACATCTCCAGGATCAGGAAGCCGAGATGCAGCACGGCCACGATGACTACGGCAACGTCTGCAAGGATGCGCATGAAGCGGCGATTGTAGCCGCTGTCAACCGCGGCTCTTTTCCCACGCGGCAACAGAACCGGGAACAACGACGAAAAACGGATGCGGCAACGGGTCGGTGATTTTCGCGAATTGCAGGAGACGTTCGGGATCGCGTTCGCGCAACTTCGCGAAGAGATGCTGCCATTCGAATCGGAGTTGGCCGTCGGAGACGTCGATCGTTGGAGCGAACTTCCTCCGTGGCAACTTCGATCGATCGAAGTTGTATCCGCGTGCTTCCGCTTCGTCGACGACGTGGTGGAGATAGCTGGCGATGGCGCCATCGCGATCGCGAAACCGTTCGAGCTGCGGATGATTTTTATAGCCGCGCGTCTGACCGGCCAGCACTGCCTGCGCGAGCAATCCTTCCCGCCAGAGCGCGACGAGTCCTTTGGCGTCGAGATACTGCGGATGGAGCGACCAGAGGCGCATGCGGTCAGGCGCGGCGCAGCAAGTGATCGAGCGAGTAGCGATCGCTGTCTCTCGGCATCAGGAAGACGAAAAGCACGAGCGCGAGCCGCGGGATGACATGCTCGTGAAGCGCGTAGAGCGGCTGATCGAGAAGGTGGCCAAACGTGACGATGGCGAGCACGAATCCGAGTCCGACCAGCGCGTAACGCGTTTTCAATCCGAGGATGACGAGAGCACCGGCCAGGAGCTCGACGAACGGAATCGCGTAGCCGACCGCCCACAACGACCAGACCGGCAGGAAGGTGTGCTGGAACGGGAGAAAAAATCGCTGCACGTGGCCGGCGGGACCGAGCGTGAAGACTTTCCAGACGCCGGCCATGAAGAAGATCAGGCCGAGGACAAGCCGGGCGAAGAGAACGGCCCAACTCTTTGCAGCGGCATCGCTCATCGGAAGATGAAGAATACCGCGCCGAGAAGGCAGAGCCCCGCCCACAGAAAATTCAGGTTCACCGGCTGCCGCATGTAGAAAACGGCGAACGGCACGAAGACCGACAGCGTCACGACCTCCTGCACGATCTTCAACTGCGCCAGCGAGAGCTGGTGATATCCGATGCGATTGGCCGGAACCTGCAGCAGATACTCGAAGAGCGCAATCCCCCAACTGGCGAACGCCGCCACGTACCACGGCCGCGACGACAAGTTGCGCAGATGGGCATACCAGGCGAACGTCATGAAGACGTTCGAAGCGATGAGAAGAGAAACGGTGATGAGGATGGTGCGCATCGATGAGGATGGTAACGCGGACGTAGGGAGGGCAACGTCTGGATACAGCTTCGCCACAACCGGAGGATCGGCTGTGGGGAATCGCTACGCGAGGAAGAATCAGCCGACGGGAACGCTGATTTTTGCTTCGTCCAGCATCCGGACGACAGCATTTTTCAGCCGTGTGAAGAATGAATCACCGGAACGGCTCCCGCTCGGCGTCGCATACGCGGGCGCAGAAGCTGCGGTGAGCACTGAAATAGCAAGAACATAGACTCGGATCGTTTTACGCATAAACCCTCCTCGTGCCGGTCAAAACCGGAGTGATGGAGGGCGCCCTCACAAGTAAGAGTGACGCGAGAAACGCTTTCCTGAGTTTTTTTCTTACTGGAGCTGAGAAAATTCTTGATTGGGGTGTGTCGGCAGGCGCTCCAGGTAGGTGCGGATATGACGGACTTCATCCGCCGTCGCCGTTCCGGAGCTGACGGCTTCGCTGAGATACGCCAACGCTTTACGAGCGCTGCGGGTCATCCCCTCGGACGCGAAAGTGACGGCTACCGAGCGGCACAACGCTGGAACTCGATCTGGCTGGCCAGCCGCGAGGAGGCCTGCCGCCAGATCGAGCGTCGCGAGTGACGCATCGTTGCTGAGCTCGAACCGTTTCAATCGATCGAGCGAGCGTTCGAGCTCCGGCAGTCCGTGCTCGTAATCTCCACTTTCGACCTTCATCGCCGCCCAGGCCCACAGCGTGCGTGCGCTCTCCGTCGGAATCTCGAGATCGCTGAAGACCGAGACGGCCTCCGAGTAGTATCCGTCGGCCTTTTCATAAAGATGCAGGTGCGTGTAACAGGCGGCCGCGTTCGATAGCGCGCCGGCCAGGATCCACATTTCACGCGCCGCACGCGCAGCCTCGATCACCGACTCGAAAATCGGCGCTGCTTCGCGATCGCGATCGACGCAGTAGTAACCGAAGCCTTCGACCAAGCGCGCGGCGAGATAGCGTCGCTGATCGCCGTACAACAGAAACTGCGATGCCGACTCGCGCGCAAGCCGCACGGTGTCGTCGAAGCGTTCGGTTTCGGCGCAAACCGTCGCCCGCACGTACTGAACGATCGCCAGATCGAACGGCTCGACGCGATCGTCCGACTCGAACGCCTCCTCGGCGCGGTCGAGGGCCTCGTCGGCTTCTTTGAAGCGGCCGAGGTAACGCAGCGCGTTCGCGCGCTCTTTCCAGGCCGTCCCGACGTACCAGGCCGACTGCGACTGCAAGCTCGCTGGGAGCTTCTCGGCGATGGTCAGCGCCGTGTCGGCGAGGACGAGACCGAACTGCGGCTGGCGCTCGTGCATCCCGTTCGCGATCTTTGATAGCAGGCGCATCACGGCCAGCGTGTGGAAGCGCGGATCGTCCTCGATCCGCGCGGCGCGGAAACGGATCGCAGAATCGACCAGCGGCATCACCAACTCGCGGGCGCGCGCGTCGGCCGCCGAAATCGCGCGGGCATGCTCGATCAGCGCGGGCGGCGCTTCGCGCCCGACCGGCATCGACTCGGACACGTCCCACGGCAGCGGATCCTGGAGGGCGGTGTCGAATGCTTCGATGACGTCGAGGGCGCTGCGGCAGTCGCCGCATGCGGCCACGTGCTGCTCGACCCCTTCGCGGTCATCGATGGCTTCGGGACGTAATGCGTAGGCAGACAGCTCGTCTTCGGTGTAGTGACTCATGATCGTGAACGGGTGATGGAGCTGTAGATCTGGCGCGCGCGTTTCCGGCACGACGACAACAGTTGCCATATGTATGCAGGAGACGTGTCGAGTTCCTGCGCGATCGATTCCGCGCTCTCGTCGCGGAGGTAATAGCGGCGCAGCGTCTCGCTGCATTTGCCGCCGAGGCGGGCCAGCGTCGCGCCGAGGCTGAGACGGAGCGCCCATCGCTCCAGCTTCGCGGCTTCGTCGTCGCTCGGTGTCAATTCGTGATGCGGCAGCAGCGGCTCTTCGTACTGCCGCTTCCGCCAGTAGTGACGGCAGGCATTGTTGATCGAGCCGATCAGGAAGGCTTTGATGTCGTAGGCGTCCGGCTGCCGTTCCAGGAACGAGGCGAAGATGTCGTGGACGAGCGCTTCGGCGTCGCAGGGCGGGACGCGGAAGCGATGTTGAGCGATGGCGCGCAGCAAGCTCTCGTGCTCGCGATAAACGGCATCGAGAGGATGCACAGTCGAGAATTCGGACTGATCGTTCGTCACCGTCGCCCACCACAAGTGTGCGTACTTCGCGGATGTTCCAGAAAAATAACCTACCTGCGGCCACGCGGTCGCCCGACGGCGACGGCGGCTGCCACATGGCGCCACGCTGCAAGAGTGTTTCCCTTTCGACTTCCGGAAGCGCTCTTCAGCACCATTTGCGGCAGAGTTGCCCATCACCAATCAACGTCTCCTGACTTAGGAGTGACGGAAAGGCGGCAGTCCCTACC
>JBAVBF010000560.1:0-4764 GCA_049586115.1 Thermoanaerobaculia bacterium
GACTCTGCGTGATGCCGGAGAAACGTCCGCGCACGGCCGACACGATGCGGTTGATGTACGTCGGCGTCGGCCGCGTTTCGGCCTTGAATGCTTCGTCGAAACGCATCTCGCCCGACTCGGCGACCTGCTTCAGCGGCTTCTCCAGCGACGGAATGACTTCGTCGACGCGCAAGCCGATGAGCCGCGTTTCGGCGCTGATCTTGCCAAGCCGTTCGACGTAATCGACGAAGCGTGCATTGGCGAGCTCGAACCGCAATTCGTCCGCGGAGAAAACAGCCACGCCGATCGGCGCGGTCTCGATCACTGCCTCGAAACGAACACGCGCATCGACTTCGCGCCTTGCCAGCTCTTCGGCGGCGCGATGCCCTTCCTGCGAGATGCGTGTGAGGCGATGGATGTGGCTGGCCGCGCCGATCCGCTCGGCAACCGCCTGCGCGAATTCGAGATCCTCGGCATCGAAACTCCGCCGCGTGTCCGATCGCGCGATGACCAGCGCCCCGATACGGTCGCCGTACGACTCGACCGGCGTGGCGATGAGCGTCTGCTCGTTCATCGCCGAAATGAGCTCGCCTTCCTCGGCGTCGCGCGCGAAATCGGCCGCCGCCTTCCCGCCGAACTCGGAGTAAAGCAGCGGACGTCCGATCTGGAAAACGGTACCCGGGATACCTTCGCCGGCGTGATACGGGTTCTGCGAAAGGTAGCCGCGGAAACGCTGGACTTCTTTCGCCACCGGCGCGACGGAAGCCATGCCCACCATGTGCAACTCGCTCGACGGCGCGTGGTAGAGGTAAATCATGGCCGTGCCGCCGACAGCGTCGGCAATGCGGCGCGCGGGATCGTCGAGCTCTTCGAACGACGGCTGCACGGCGACGGTGTCGACGCCGAGGTTGGCGAGACATTCGGCGCGGCGGCGGCGCCACGCCTCGCGTTCCGCGGTCTGCCGCTCGTCGGTGACGTCGCGCGACAGCACGACGGATCCGATGATGTGATTGCGGTCGTCGCGGATCGGAGCCGCTTTCAGATTGACGACGCGATCGTCGCCGCTACGCGCGTCGTGCACGAGGTAGTCGGACTTGACGACGTCGCCGCGCAAGGCGCGAATCGACGGCAGATCCTCGGCTTCCAGCGGACTCCCATCGATGTACCGATGCCGGTTCTTCCGCAGCCGTCCCTCGGGATCGCTCGCGAAGAGCGAAACCGGCTCGCGCTGCGCCGCCGCGTTCATCCGCTCCAGCTGTCCCTTCGAATCGTAGATCGCCGCCGACTCCGGAATCTGATCGAGGATGGCATTGACTTTGGCCATCTCGCGGATCGCCCGTTCGTGCAGCAGCGTGTTGTTGAGCGCGAGCGTGGCGTAGCGGCCGATCTCCGCAAAAAGCGAGGTCTCCTCATCCGTCCATTCGCGCGCCGACGAACATTGATGCAGTCCGAACGCCCACGGCTCGTCATCGCGCGGACGGAGAACCTGGATCATTTCGGAACGAACCTGGAATCGGGCGGCGTGATCGGTGTCGATATCGGGATCGCCCTCGCGTACCGTCACCGGTCCGTCCGCCTCGAGCAGGCGACGGATGAGATTCCCCGAATGTTTCAGCGAAAGGGACGAGACCGACGAATCCGGCGCGATCGCGTAGTCCGGAGAACTGACTGCAAAGCGGACCTGCGCGACCTCGGCCTTCACATTCACCGGATGCAGCAGCCACGCGCGGTCGGCAGCGAACTCCTGCCGCGTGATCGTGACGATCCGCCGCAGCACTTCCTTCAGCTCCAGCGTTGCCGTAAACGACTCGAGGATGCTCGACAGAAACCGATACCGCTCCTCGGAGCCGAACTGCTGCGGCCGCGAGCGGCGGTCGAGATACCGGATCATAAGCCGACGCACTGCGTTGTCGTCGCCATTCGTCTCCGGCAACTCCAGAATGCGGGCCGCAGGCTGTTTCCTCTCTGCCTCGTCGCGAACGCGCTGCCAGCCGTCGCCGCTACCCACCGCGATCACGCTGAATGCTTCGCGCCCGAGGAGATCGAGCGCTTCCTGCTCCGAGGCGGTAACGATCGGCGTGAAGCTGAGCGACGCGGCCACTTCAGCCGGACCTTTTGCGGCCGTATCGGAGGCCACGATCAAAACCTGGTTTGACATCGGGATTGGAGTGATTGAGTTGGCGCGTGATGCTACCACCAGCCGCTTAGAATGACTTCCATGCCGAAACGTTCCTTCGACGAGCTCGTCCAGCTGATGCAAACCCTCCGCGGACCGAACGGTTGTCCGTGGGACCGCAAGCAGACGCTGCCGAGCCTGAAACCGTTCGTGATCGAGGAGTCGTACGAAGTCGTCGACGCGATCGACCGCGATGACCGCGCGTCACTGGCCGAGGAGCTGGGCGACTTTCTGCTGCAGGCGGTCTTCATCGCCGAACTCACGCGCGAAGAAGGTTCGTTCGACATCTACGACGCCATCACCGCGATTCACGACAAACTCGTCCGCCGCCATCCGCACGTCTTCGGCGATGTCGAAGCGAACGACGCCGATCAGGTCCTCGTCAATTGGGAGAAGCAGAAAAACGAGGAGCGCAAAGCGGAGAACAAGAGCGTCCTCGCCGGCGTCCCGCAGTCGCTGCCGGCACTGCTGCGCGCGTCGCGGCTGACGGAGAAAGCGGCGCGCGTCGGTTTCGACTGGCGACGTACCGAGGATGTCTTTCACAAACTCGACGAAGAGATCGCCGAGCTGCACGAAGCGATCGCCTCGGACGACGCCTCCCACATCGAAGAAGAAGTCGGCGACCTCCTCTTCACAATCGCCAACATCGCCCGCAAGCTGAACGTGAATGCCGAGGAAGCGCTGCAGTCAACGAATCGCAAGTTTTCGCGACGATTCGAATCGATGGAGTCGCGCGTCCGCGAATCCGGCCGCAACGTCGACCAACTAACCCTCGAAGAAATGGACGCCCTATGGGACGAAGCCAAGGCCGCCGAACGCGGCTGATCATCGTCTCGCTTTTCGCCGCCTGGATCGCTCACGATCTCCTCGTGCCGCCCCGCTACGCCTTCGACGCCCGCGCCACTGTGTCGGCCATTGACGCCTACCGCGCGCTGGTCTCTCCACATCTCCACGGCGTCATCCAATGCCGCTTCGAACCGACGTGCTCCTGGTACGGACACGAATCGATCCGCAAACACGGGTTTCTGATTGGTGGAGCCAAGACTTTCTGGCGAATCGCGAGGTGTGGGCCGTGGACGAAGTTAGGAAGTTACGATCCGCCGTGAGTCGCTGCGAGACTGCACACGCTCAATATGGCAAGAGTTCTCGACGTTAGCAACGATGCGTCGATCAAAGTGGCCGCTTGCTAAGTGCGTCGGTCGCGCTCTTACTCGCCGATTCCTCACGTTTGAATACGCCGCTCACCGCGGTTCCGATCAGGCTAAAAGAAACAATCGCCATGAGGCCGATCAACCACTTCATAAGATCGTAAGCTCGCGAGTTTTCCGCGTTAATGGCTGTCACGTCCCGAACGACCTGTTGTTGCAACGAGTCAAGATCGCGTCGAAGTAACGGAACAGTGAGAGCTTTTTGAGGGTCAGCAACGATCGCGGTCTCAATCAGCTTCAAACGCGTATCGACGTCTGTTAGTCGTGAATCGAGCCTCTGGCTACGGGCGCCTACATCCTGAATGGCTACGTCAAGTAACGAGACACTCTTTGCGGATGCGGCTTCCGTTCCTACCTTCGCGTTGGCACCCGCCCGAATATGAGCCAACTCAGAACGTGTCGCGTCGAGTTCGCGCCTAAGCGCATCGAGTTGAGTCTCCGCATGGTGCCGAGAATCCCTTACCTCAAGCAATTGTCGCGAGAGCATCTGTTGCTCCCGAGCCGCCTCCAGGCTGCGAAACTCCCCTATATCAGCCGGTTTGTATACCACAACAGCTATAGCGCTGACTATGCCGGCAGCCACACCGACTACAGTCGACAAAAGTTCAAAGCGACTTGCACTGCTCGCCCAACGACGAAGCGCTTCAAAGGCCATGAAAACATTGTATTCGCGGACTGTTGGCTGGAACAGCTCTCAGCTTACTCCGGCGCTTCCTCCGCGCTCGGACACAAATCATTCAACGCGCACACCGCGCACTTCGGCTTCCGCGCGATGCAGATTGTTCGTCCGTGGGCGATGAGGCGGTGGGAGAAGTTGGTCCATTCTTTTGGCGGGAGGAGTTTCATCAGGTCCTGCTCGATTTTTTCGGCGTCGGTGTTGGAGGTCAGGCCGAGGCGGCCGGAGACGCGGGTGACGTGGGTGTCGACGACGATGCCGACGGAGATGTTCATCGCGTTCGAGAGGACCACGTTGGCGGTCTTGCGGCCGACGCCGGGGAGCGCGGTCAACTCAGCCATTGTCTTAGGAACCTCGCCGTTGTGGCGTTCGACGAGCACCTTCGAGGCGGCGATCACGGCTTTGGCTTTATTGCGGAAGAAGCCGGTCTGCTTGACGTCGCGCTCCATCTCGACCTGACTGGCGTCCGCGAACGACTGCGGATTCGGGTACTTGCGGAAGAGCGACTTGGTGACGATGTTGACCCGCGCGTCGGTCGATTGCGCGGAGAGCATCGTCGCGATCAGCAGCTCGAACGCGTTCGTGAAATCGAGCGAGCATTTCGCCTTCGGGTACATCTGTTTGAGGCGCACGACGATGTCGTTTGCGCGCTCCTGTTTCTTCGTCGGCATCGGGAACGGCATTCAACCACAGAGGCCGGCGTAGTGTAGGCGTCACGCCTGCAG
>JBAVBF010000561.1:0-14031 GCA_049586115.1 Thermoanaerobaculia bacterium
GCGGCGGAATGGCTCGGACGATTCGTGGCGAAACGGAACGACTGCGTGCCGCCCCAGCAGAAGCCGGCTACGGCCACCTTGCCATTCGCGGCGGGAAGTTTGGCGACGTAATCGGCGACGGCATTCAGATCGGAGGTGATCTGGTTCGGCGGCAGATCGCGGATCGCCTTACCGACCGCGGTTCCGTCGGCGAAGGTGGCCGTACCGCCGCCGTTCGGCCCCATGCCGGAGAGCAGGTCGGGCGCGATGGCGATGTAGCCCGCTTCGGCGACTTCGTCGGCGAGCATCTGCACCCAGTCGCTCATTCCGAAAATCTCATGGATCACCACGACCGCCGGTGCCTTCGCCTTGACCTCGGGATAGACGACGAACGCACTGATAGTGTGGCTGCCCGACTTGACGTTCACCCACTCGTGATGGCGCGGCGATGCGTCCACTCTCTTCTTCGCCCAATCCTGCGACACGCTCGTATTCGCGGCGGGAAGAGCCGTCGTGGCCATCTGATGTTCGGCATGAGGGTCCTGCGCGTACGCGGCGGCGGTGACGAGCAGCGCGGCAATTGTGATCAGCAATCGTTTCATCGGTTCCTCCGGGCGCGAATCTTAGCGCGCGCATCCTGATCAAGCCTGCCGTTTTCGTACCGCCGGCCGGAAGCGTTTGCCGGAGCTTTACACTGGCGCGAATCTCGCTGTTTTGTACGTGCCTCTCGCTCCTGTATCGTGACGCTCCTTCTCAATGACAAAAACGGTTTTGATCATCGACGATGACGCACCCACCCGCGGCCTTCTCACGGCCGTCATGGTCCGCGCCGGCCTCACCGCCGTTGCGGTGTCGGACGGCGCCATGGCCATCGAGATGATCAAGTCGCGCGACGACCTCTGCTGCATCGTGCTCGACCTCATGATGCCGGTCGTCGACGGCACGGCCGTACTCGCGCATCTCGCGTCAGTGAAGAGCAACGTGCCGGTCATCGTCTGTACGGCCGCCGGGCCGCGCCAGACGCCCGAGTTCGATCGAACAATCGTCCGCGCGGTCGTTCAGAAGCCGTTCGATATCGAACAGCTCGCCGCGATGGTGAAGAACCTTTCGGAATGATCGACTAATGCCGTACGAACTGGCCCGTTTCGGCGTGACGGACATGATGGGCTGCCGCGGCCGGCTGCGCGGTCTCTTCGACGACGACCCCGGAAGCACCGCCGGCGCCGCGCAGCGCGTGGTCGATTTCTTTTACAACGAGTTGGTCGACGAACGCGGCACGCCCGCGTGCGCATTGGTCCGCTTTTTCAAGACCGAGCGTTTCGATGCTCTCGATGCCGGGCAGCAGGAGTTCGCGCTGAAGACAGCCGGATCGGCCTCACTCGGCGATGACGTCCGCTGTCTGACCTTGCTCGCAACGACCGGCGACGAGCCGGGGTGGCGTTCACCCGAAGAGTCGCGCGGACATCGCGCCATTCCGTTGACTAGCATCGACATGGTCGAACAGGCGCCGATGATCGCGCAGCTCATCAAACAGCTCGGCCTCTCGGTGGCGAAAGTCGTCCGCCCGGAAGCGGGCCTCATTCTCGAGAACGAAGGGCGCAAGCAGAACGTCTTCTACGTTCCGGAGGCGCTCGGAAGTCCGCATATCGTCGCGCAGGAGGAGTTCGTCCGGCCGTACGGCATCGCCTCGGTCATCGGTTTGGGCGGCTTGATCACGAACGGCGACATGTTCGCGTTGATCCTTTTCTCGAAAGTGCCGATCTCGCGCGACGCGGCCGATCTCTTCGGCGTCCTCGGGCTCAATCTGAAAATCGCCATCCTGCCGATGATCAACCGGGCGCTTCTTCGTTCCTGACGGTTAGCTGCAGCCCGCGCGCTCGCGTCAATAATCAAGGTTCCCTGGATCGCACGAGCCTTCATTCCTCACCCGATCACCTTCTCGTAAAACTCCCGATACTTCGGCACGACGGCATTCACGTTGAACTTGCCTTCGGCGAGGTCGCGACCGGTGCGGCCGAGGCGGCGTTGGACGTCGGGCGTGGAAAGGATTTCGATGGCGCGGGCGGCCATGCCTTCGACGTCGCCGACGGGAAGCAGATAGCCGGTTTCGCCTTCGACCACGACCTCGGGCAGGCCGCCGGCGCAGCTTCCGATGACAGGAACTTCGGAGGCCATCGCTTCGAGGGCGGCCATGCCGAACGACTCCGCTTCGGACGGAAGGAGGAAGAGATCCGCGGCGCCGACGACTTCTTCGAGGTTCGGAACATTGCCGAGAAAGAAGACCTGCTCGCGCAGGTGATGTTCGCGGCAGAAAGCTTCGGCGACGGAGCGGTCCGGGCCGTCGCCGATCATCACCAGACGGCTCGGAATCGTGCGCGAAACGCGTTCGAAGACTGCGAGGACGTCCATGATCCGCTTCACGGGACGGAAGTTCGAAACGTGGCAGAGCAGCTTTTCGCCGGACGACGCGAAGAGTCCCGACAGCGCGCCGGCATGTTTGCGGAAGCGCGCCGGATCGACGAAGTTGGGGATCACTTCGATTTCCTTCTTCGTCCCAAAATTTTTCGCGGTTTCATCGCGCAGCCATTGCGAGACGGCAGTCACGCCATTCGAGACTTCGATTCCGAAGCGCGTGATCGGCAGGTAGCTCGGGTCGCGGCCGACGAGCGTGATGTCGGTGCCGTGCAACGTCGTGATGAACGGCAGGTTGTTGCGCGACGACACGATCTCGCGCGCGAGGTGTGCACTGATCGCGTGCGGAATCGCGTAATGCACGTGCAGGATGTCGAGCTTCTCGTACTCCGCCACCTCGGCCATCTTCGTCGCCAGCGCCAGTGTGTAGGGCGGATAGGGATCGAAGAGCGGATACGGCGTGACGGTGACCTCGTGAAAACGCACGCGCTCGTGCAGCACGTTCAGGCGCGACGGCATCGCGTAGCTGATGAAGTGGACGTCATCGCCGCCGCGCGCCAGCGCGACGCCGAGCTCCGTGGCCACGACGCCCGATCCGCCGAATGTCGGATAGCAGGTGATGCCGATTTTCACGGCTCTCTCCCGGCGTACGCGGCGATCACGTCGTCGACTTTCGGCGGCTGTTTGGTCATGAACGCCTCGCCGTATTCGACGCCGATGAGCGCGCCGAAGTGGCGGCCGCGCGCTTCGATCATCTCCAGGAACTTCCTGTCGGCGATGAACGTCGGCGGCTCTTTCGATTTCGGATCGTGGAACTGCGACTTGAACGCGGCGATGGCGCGCTGCTTCGTTTTCCACGTCTTCGTCACATCGACGACGAAGCTCGGCGTGACGAGATAGTTCTGCGGGTAGTAAATCGTGACCTGCGGCCGGTGGTGCGGCAACCCGGTTTCGAGCGCGCGGAGGCCGGCATACCACGACGCCTCGGTGACGATGCGGCCGGTACGGATGTGATCGGGATGGCGATCGTCGGGCCACATCGTGAAGACGACTTTCGGCTTGCATACGCGGACGATCTCGATGATCTGCAACTCCTCTTCGCGGCCCGTGCGGATGTTGCCGTCGCCGAAGTCGAGTTGTTCGCGGAAGCGCGCGCCGAGGATGCGCATGGCGTTGAGCGCCTCGCGGCGGCGGATTTTCGGAGTGCCGCGCGTTCCCAACTCGCCGCGCGTCAGCTCGATGATGCCGACGCGCAAGCCGTCGGCGACGGACTTGGCGATCGTGCCGCCGCATGACAGCTCAATGTCGTCCGGATGCGCGCCGAAGAAAATGATGTCGACCGGTTCCAACGTTTCGATCACAGGCTCACCACCTTGCATACGTCGTCATCCTGCGCCGCGGCATCGATCATTTGTGAGATCAGGTGCGGACCGTACTGCTGCCAGTAACCGAACCAGCCGGTGACGCGATCCTGCGGCGCGCCGTCGGGAACGAGCGTGGCCACGAGCTCGCGGACGGCGGCGTAACGCTCGCGATCTTTGCGCGCCAGTCCGCGAATGGCGCGCTCGGTCAGTTTGCCGAAGTGATATTCGATGTGGCCGATCGATTTGTTGATCGCGCGAGCGAGCGCGTGCTCGGCGGGAAGCGCGATCTCGCCGATGCGCATGATGTCCGCGGCGAGTGCGCGCCTTGCTTTTTCGGCGATGGCTTTGACCTCGGCGACGCCGGCCGGTTCGCGGCTGGCGAGGACCGCATCCGTGCCGGCGAAGATCTCCTCGAGTTTGATGTCGTAACGCTCGACGGTACGCGCGAGCCGTTTCGGCGCGAGCAGTTCGTGGGCGCGTAACGCGACCTGCGGCATCGGCACGTTCAACATTTCGTGCAACGGCGCGATCTGGGCGTAATACGCAACCTCAGATGGGCCGCCGACGAAGACGTCCGGACGCAGCACGAAATCCTGCAGCAGTGGACGCGTCAGCGCCGATGTCGAAGTCGTTTCGGGCGACAACGTCCGCGGCGATTCGATCAAGTTGCGGCGGCCATGCTCATCGATCTCGAACAGCAGCGTGTGCGCCTCGCCCGGACGCGGCAGAACTTGCGGCGCGTAGCCCGCCTTCGTCAACTCCTCGGCACGCCCATCGAGCGCGCGCTGAATCCGATCCCAATTCGTGCGAATGGCGTCGAACAACGGCGCGCCGGCGCGGCGCAGTTCGGGAAGGAGCGCGTCGACGAGGATGAACGTTCCGTCGACGGCCGACGTGATCAACTCGGCGAACGAATCACGGAAGGTGATCCCCTCGCGCAACCACGACGGACGCGGAATGTCGAGAAACTCGATCAGTGCGAGCGTCAACTCCTCGGGAACAGGCAGCGCGCCGACTGCCATCTTCGAATTCGGATGCTTCGCGCGAAACGTCGTCAGATCGAGTTGCTGCTTCGGATCGCGCTTCGGCAGCGACAGCGTGGCCACTTCCGCGAAGTCGTGATCCTCGGTGGCCAGCCAGAAAAAGACGGTGGTCGGAATGCCGCGCGCTTCGTTGTCGCGCTTCAGCTTCAGCATCCCGGCGAGTTTGGCCAGCGTGTAGATCGGACCACCGGCGAATCCAACCTGCTGGCCGGCAATGACGGTGAACGTTTCGCCGCGCGACCAGCGGGTCACTTCGTCCTCGACGTTGCGGCCCCAGCGGCGGTTGGATTCGATCAGCGCATTCGCGAGTTCGGGACTCGCCGCCGAGCCGGCGGCGGTCCAGCCGGCGGGCCGCCGGCGCTCCAAGAATTGTGTTGCGTTCGCGTTGCCCGCCATCCAATCGAGCGTGAAGCGGTTGAAGCCGGGATAGGCCGCGAGCGGAATGCAAAGACAGGCGGCCTCCGTCATCGCGCGCGGCTCCCGACGAGGATCAGGCGCGGCGAGGCGGCGTTGAACGGCGCGCCGCTGAAATCGCCGAATGCTTCGCGGATCGAAAGGCCCGAGGAGGTGAACATCGTCGAGATCTCGGCGAGATCGTATCCGCGAACGCGCTCCAGGTAACGCTTTTGACCGATCGTGATCCGTTTGTTGAAAGAACGGTCACGCGGATCGAACCAGCGCTCGATCTCGACCAGTCCACTCGGTGTCTCAATCGTCTCGCGCTCGACGAGTTTGTCCAGCTCGCGATCGACGTTGAGATAGTCGAAAAGAAAAACACCGCCCGGCCGCAGCACGCGCGCCATCTCGCGCACCACTTTCAGGTTTTCATCCTCGGTGGCGAAGTACCCGAAACTGGTAAAGAAGTTGACTAATCCGTTGAAGCTGCCGTTGCCGAACGGCAGTGCGCGCATGTCGGCGCGCGCGACCGGCAGCGGTCCGTATTCGTCGATACCTGTTCGCAGCAGCGTGAACGAAAGATCGCAGCCGACGGCGCTATATCCCTCGGCGTTCAACTCGGTGAGATGACGTCCGGTTCCGCAGGCGAGATCGAGGATGACTCCATCGACGCGGCCGGCATGCTCGCGAAAAAATGCGACCTGTCGCCGCGCCTCTTCATCGTCGCGATGCGCGTAGAGCTCGAGGTACTCCTCGCCGAACCATTCCTGGTACCAGGTCATCGCCGGCGCGGAGTCTACCTACTTCGAGATCACGCCGCGCAAGCCGCCGGAGATCAGCGCCGCGAGGTTCGTCAGGATGCGCGGCAGCGCCAGGCCGCCGGGGCTGGCGAGGTAGGTCGGCTCCCATTGCGGATCGAATTTTTCCTTGTACTGGCGCAGCCCCTGGAAGTTGTAGAAGTTTTCGCCGAATCGATAGGCCAGCGACCCGACGCGATTCCAAAGCGTGCCGAGCGAGCGATTCTCGAGTCCCGACAGCGGCGCCATGCCGAGGTTGAACCACGCGTAGCCGCGCTGCTGACCCCAGAGCAGGAGATTGACGAACATGTAGTCCATCACGCCGGCTGGCGCGTCGGGCAGATGGCGCATGAGATCGACCGACAACTCTTCGCCGGCGCCCTCCCACAAGTTCGCGAACGCCACGATGCGATCCTCTTTCTTCACGATCGCGACGGAACAACGGCTCACGTAACGCTCGGCAAAGAATCCGAGGGAGAAACCTTTCTCGCGCGTGCTCTTCTCGGCCAGCCAGGAGTCGGAGATGACCCGCAGTTCGTCGACGATGGGCGCGGCGTCGACGATCTCGAATGTGCAGGATTCTGCCTCCACTCTGCGCAACATCTTGCGCATCCATTTGCGGTCGCCGCCGTCGAGGGAGAAGTCGTCGAGCTTCACGCGCGCCTCTTCGCCGATCTTGAGCAGCGTCAGGCCGAGGTCGAGGTAAAAGTGGAGATTCTGGCGCTGCACTTCGTAGAAAACCGGCCAGCCGGCGTGCAGATCGCACAGCTCGCGGAAGCGCCAGATCAAC
This sequence comes from Thermoanaerobaculia bacterium, assembly GCA_049586115.1. Lineage (GTDB taxonomy): Bacteria > Acidobacteriota > Thermoanaerobaculia > Gp7-AA8 > Gp7-AA8 > JADGNZ01. Next base: position 6,782 of record JBAVBF010000561.1, read on the forward strand.
TCCTGCTTTTCGTCGTCCGCGCCGGCCGGATCGCCCATCGCGATCCAACTCCGGCCTTCCACGCCGTACATCAGAAATGCGCGTCCGGTCGGGCTGAAGAGGAGCGGCTTGTCGCCGAGCAGCGCGAGATTGGCCTGGCTTTTTTTTTCGTCCGCGATCACCGCCGCCGCGCGCTCCACTTCTTCGATCGTCGGCGGATCGGGCTCCTCGGCCGCCGGCCGTAGCAGGCGCTGAATCGAAAAGAGCAGCAGCAGTCCGACCACGCCGACCGAGGCACGAAGAAAACGGGGCGCGTCCGCGCGGAAGGAGAAATGCCACCAGAGATCGCGCGAATACTCGACGTGTTTGTAGCTGAAGAATCCCAACCAGGCCGACGAAATCAGGACGAGCAGGATCGCGGCGACCCATCCCGGACCGAAGCCTTCGTTCAACAGCGACGCCTTGCGGTAGAAGTGCCGCCGCGACGCCACCAGCGCGAAGAGCATCACCGCGAGGATGATTGCTTCCTCGAAATCGCCGCCTTTGAAAATCTGGAAGAGGATACCCGTGCCGAGGACGACCACGGTGAGGTGATACGCGGCGTCGAGGCGGCGCTGCAGGCCGCGCGCGAGAACCAGCAACGCCGCGCCGGCGATCGATCCGAAAAAGTGCGACAGCTCGACGAGCGGCAGCGGCACGACGCGGCGCAGAAATCCGATGCGGCCGGGTAGCGTCGGCGTGGCGCCGGAAAACAGCAGAACGGCGCCGCCGATGAACGTCGTGAATGCGAGCAACTGCGGCGCGATGCCCGGCGCCCAGCGCCCGAAGATCCGCCATGCCTTGGCAACGCCTTCGCGCTTCTCGATGATCTCGTGCGTCGCCAGCAGCAGGATCGCCACGAGCAGCGGCAGCAGGTAGTAGATGACGCGAAACGCGACCAGCGCACCGAGAATCGCGGACGCGGAAAAGAACGGCGCCAGGAAGACGAGGATGATCGCTTCGAAGATGCCAATGCCGCCCGGTACGTTCGATGCGACTCCGGCAATCTGCGCGAGCAGGAAGATGCCGAGAAAGCGGCTGAATGTCAGAGGCAGCGAGTCGGGCAGCAGGATGTAAAGCACCGAGGCGGCGATGATCCAGTCGAGGCATGACGTCGCCACCTGCGCCACGAAGAGTCCCGCCGACGGCAGCTCGAACTCCCACTGTTTGATGCGCACCGGCTCGCGCCGGATCGCAATCCAGAGCATGTAGCCGATGGCCGGCATCAGCATGACGATGCCGAGCAGCCGGATCGATGCGAACGGGATGTGGATCGATGGCGGAATCGCGGGCGGCGTCGTCAGAAAGAAGATTCCGCCGAGCAGCACGAAGCCGAGCCAGAAGCTGACGGTGCAGAAAACGATGACCTTGGCGATCTCGACCGCGGTCAACCGCCACGCGTTGTACAGCCGGTAACGCAACGAGCTGCCGACCAATCCCGACATCCCCGCGTTGTTGTTGAACGCATAGCCGATGAACGACGCCAACGCGATTTTGAAGTAGGGCAGCGGGTGGCGGATGTAGCGAAAGGCCAGCGTGTCGTAGCCGGTCATCACCAGGTAGCCGAGGAGCGTGAGCGCGGCCGCGAGGAGGATCTGATCGATCGGCAGCGCGTCGAGGTAGCGGATGACGTCGCGATACCGGTACTGCGCCAGCGTGTCGTGCAGCACCCGCAACGCCACCGCGAACAACGCCAAAATCAGCAGCGGCTTGAGGAACGGGGCGATCCGTTTGAGGCGGTCCATGGTTTGGTTCTTTACAAACTCTATCCCGCGGCGAAGCGACGCTGTCAGTTCACTACGCCGCAGGATTCAGCCACAACCCAACCCCATGCGCCGCTGCCTGCTTCGCCGTCAGCATCAACTGCACGTACGTCTGGATGTCGAGGTCCGAGGAGAAGAGATCGTCATCTTCGAGATACTTCGCCGCGAGCTGCATCAGCTCGACGTCATCCGTCGGCAGCCACGCGTGCGACGCAAATCGCCGCAACTCCTCGAGCAGCATGTCGAGACTTCCAACCTCCAGCGGATCAGCGACCGAGGTGATGGCGATGTGTTCGACGCGTTCGAAGCGCAGCGGCAGATAGACCGCCTGATACGCATCCAGGCCGCCGAGGTGCGGCGCGGAAAGGAGACGCATCGCGCGGGCCTGGAGTTGCGCCCATCCCGTCGCTTCGACCGGCTCGGACTGATACGCCTCGGCATCGACAATCCGCAGCGACGGAAAGCGCATCCGCAACCCGGCGTCGATCGCCGCCGCCAGGTCGGGAGCAAAGACGTCCGCGGCATTGCCGGCGACGAAGACGAGCGCCACGCGCGGAGCCTACCGTACGTGGCCGCGCTTGTGCACTGGAGTCCGCTTCGAATGCCGAGCGAATCGACCTACGACTGCATCATCATCGGCGGAGGTCCGGCCGGATTGACCTGCGCGATTTTTCTGGCGCGCTATCGCCGTCCGGTGCTGCTCATCGACAGCGGCAAGCCGCGCAACTACGCTTCGCGCGCCATCCACGGATTTCTCGGCCAGCACAACATCGCGCCCGGCGAGCTGCTCGCGCGCGGACGGAGCGAAGCCGTGGCGGCCGGAGCGGAGATCTGCCATTGCGTAGCCAATCGTGTCGAGCGCGTCGGCGACATTTTCGAAGTGACGACGAGCGCCGGTATCATGCGTGCGCGCAGAGTCGTCCTCGCATACGGCGTCCGCGACACGCTTCCCGACATCCCCGACATCGAGTCGTACTACGGCGGCAGCGTCTTCCACTGCGCCGACTGTGACGGCTACGAAGTTCGCGAGAAACGTGTCGGCGTGATCGGCTGGGGCAAGAAATCAGTCGGCCTCGCGCTCAAACTTCTGCAATGGACCGATCAGCTGACGATTTTCACGGACGGCCATCCTCGCGAGTGGACCGATGAGCATTTCAGCAAGCTCCTCGCCCTCGGAATCGGCGTGAAAGACGAGAAGGTGATCTCTCTCCTCGGCGATCACGCCATGGTGCGTGCGGCCGTACTTTCCACCGGCGAGCAGGTCTCAGTCGACGCCCTCTTCTTCACCATCGGCGTCGAACGCTCCTGCGTCCTGGCCGAGGACCTCGGCTGCGAAGTCGACGACGTGCGGCCCAACATCATCGTCGACGACCACAAGCAAACCTCTGTCGAAGGCATCTACGCGGTCGGCGACCTCGTGCCGGGCTCGCAACTCGCGATCACGTCCGCCGCGGATGGCGCAATCGCGGCGATCGCGATCAACAAGTCGTTGCTGCCGCCGTCGCGATTGGTGTGAGGAACTTATGTGTGCCCGGGCCGCTCGATGCCGAGATCTCCGCAGATTTTGCGAATCAACGCGTCATTGATCTCAGCATGCCGAGGCACGGACGAACGTCGATTGAGGGTTGGATTGATGTACCAGGAATGTCGAGCTCCTTCGCGCGACAGACTGCAACCGTGGTCGGTGAGCCATCGCTCGAAGGCGCGCCGCTTCATACCGCGATACGAATTTCCTCGAAGCTGTCAGTGGCTGCCGAGCGTGCCTCCGCGCGATTGATCTCCAGTGCCTCGGCTAAGGTAACGCGAAGTGTTTCCAACAGCTCTTCGCGCGAACTCTCCTGACAATTTACTCCGGGAATCTCTTCGATCCAGCCGATCCAGTCGTTGCCCGACTGCTCGACAATTGCGGTGTATTCAGTCATGCCTTTGAGTTTAGCAGCGGAAAGGCCCTAGAACTTTCCCCGGATCGAGAACGAGTAGATCGGTCCGATCTGCCGTTCGCGGTCTTCTACGAACGCCACCGGACCGGTGCGCCGGCCGACGTAGACCGTGCGGTTCCAACGGCTGTCGGCGGAGAAGAGGTTGTACAGGCCGGCGCGAATCGTCAGGCCGTGAATGTTCTTGCGCTCCACGTACAGATCGCCCCAGACCGGTCCTTCCCACTGCCGTCCCTGCTCGGTGAGGCGGTAGTAGTCGGCATCGAGCTCGTACGACGCGTCAGCTCCGGATGCCCAATTCGATTTCGGGACGTCGTAACGCAGCCCGACGCTTCCGGCGCCGAGGAGGCTGTTGCTGATGTGCCGCTCCTGTCCGGTCAGAGGATCGCGGACCTTGCTGTTCTGCAGTTGCAGGTCCGTGTCGAGGCGTGCGCCGTGCCAGCCGAACTGGTCGAGATTCAGCGTGCTTCGCGACTCGATGCCGTAGACGGTGGCGTGATCGAGATTGCCGGGCGACTGGCCGTCCGTGCCGATCGGGATGTAATCGATGATGTCGTCGATCTGGCGGCCATAGAGCCGCAGCGTCGTCGATCCGAGCTTGCCGAGGTTGTGCACGCCTTCGACCTGGAGATCCCAGCTCTGCTCCGGCACGAGGTTCGGATTCGCGGACTTCTCGATGTTCGACGCCACGTCGACTGAGGCTAGGAAGTCGAAGAAGTTCAGCTGACCGACTTTCCGCGCGAGCTTGACGTTGATGTCGGTCCGCGGTGAAAACTTCCACGCCGCCGACAGCTCGCCTTTCGGCCGGTAAAACGTGCGTGTGGTGCCGCCGGCGCCAACCTGCGCGAGTTGCGAATACTCGCCGCCCGCCGACAGCTTCATCGTCAGGTTCGTCGCGAGAGGCCGGCCGTAGCTGCCGATCACTTCGTACCGATCCTCCTGCACACGGGCGGTGCCTCCCGGCAGCGGGATCTCATCAAAGGATCCGCTTGGATTGAGCTCGAACAGGCCCGAGGTGCTATCGAGACTGTTGAACGCCCCCTCGGCCGAGATCTGCCACTCCGCGCCGTGGTTGTTCCAGCGGTATTCGCCCCGGCCGATCGTCTCCCGCTGCCTGCCGTTCTGTGTGAAGCGATCGCCGGTCACCGGCTCCGCGTCGAGAAAATGCGTCTCGACGGTCGTCGAGTCTGGATACGCGGAACCGCGCGAAAGGCCGATGAACTTCAGTTTTCCGACGCCGAGGCCGAGCTCGTAATCGCCTCCGATCTCGTAGCTGTCGCCGTGCTGGTTCTCGGTCACTTTGCGATCACCCGTCACGCCTCCGATCGGTGTGCGTGCGCCGGTCTCGAGATAGTCGAAGTAGAGACGGTGGTAGAGCAGATTGAGATTGCCCTTCGAGCCGCGCGGGCCGTCGTAGACGAAGCGGCCGGTGATCTGTGGCTCATCGTCGTTACCACGCCACTCCTCGCGCCGCTCCTCGGCCAGCGAGCCGGTCGGGCTGTAAATCCATGTGGGACCTCCAGCGCCGCTGCGGTTGCCGCGATTTTCGACGCCGACCGTGTACTGCACCGGCCCTTTCGTGCCGCTCACGGAAACGTCGAAGCGGCTGAAAAGCGGATCGGTGTAGTACGAACGGAACTCCGGCCGGTACGACCATTGCCCGCTGATTCCGGTGGAGCGGACGATCACGTTCGCGACCTGACCGGAGAGGCCGGGGATCTTGAGCGTGGCGCCGTCGACGATCTCGATCCGCTGGACGTTGCGCGCCGGTACGCGGCTCAGCTCCGTGACCACATCATTCGATTTGCCGGAGAGTCTCTGCCCGTTGATGACGACGTTGCCGGTCGCCTGGCCGAGGCCGCGGGCATCTTCCTCCTGCTTGATCGCGAAACCGGGAACGCGATTGAGCATGTCGAGCGCCGTCTGCGGTGCAAACTGCGCGAAGTCGGCAGGCACGTACGTGCGCGAGCTGTCTACCGGAACCGGCGTCTGCGCGAAAAGCGGCAACGCGAGCAACATCAATACGAGCAGTGATCGATAGGTCATCAGAGGTCCTTCTTCGCGACGGTAAGACGGCCGCGGGAACGAAGTAGTTAGCAACATACGACATCATTCGTAGAAAAAGACGAAAGGTTTCGTAGTTTGAGATTTTCGTGAAGAAGGCTTTTCACGTGGAGACGCGGAGAAAACACGGACAGTCCGCAGTGCCTGAGTATTTAGCCTCTAGAATCGGCGCTCATGAAGCGTCGCGATCTCGTCGGTCACCTGCGGGAGCACGGTTGCGTGCCGGTACGTGAGGGAGGCAGCCACACGGTTTTCACGAACGTTGCGAACGATCAAACAGCAGCCTTGCCGCGCCATACCGAGATCAAGACACCCACTGTCCGCGCGATCTGCCAACAACTCGGAATTCCGATTCCGAGGGGACGCTGATCTTTTCAGCGATGGATGATGATCTGCTCGCGGATGACCCGGGACTCGTCGACGTTTTTGAGCGTACGCTCACGGTTGACTTCGAGAATCAACTCGATCGCGTCTTTGATGTTTTCCCGAGCCTCGTCAATCGTTTCGCCCTGTGAGATCGCGCCCGGAAGTTCTTCGACGAAAACGCAATAGCCACCTTCATCTGCTTTTTCGAATACGGCCGTAAACGTGTTGGTCGCCGCAGGAGTTGCGATGGCTTCAGCTCGCATCGTGGACATAGCGTACAACCTCCAAAGTCACATCTCCAAACGTACCTGTTGCGCTACTTCATCTCCGACAGCTTCGTATCCTCGGCCACGTCGGTGGGACTTTCGAAGAAGAGCTTGTAGCCGTCGGGATCGACGACCTGCGTTACCCAGAGGCCGTTGCCGACTTCGGGTTCCGAGGCTCCGAGAGGCAGGTACTGGCGGTAGAGAGCGATGGCGTCGTCGCAGGTGAAGGTGAGGTTGATGCCTCCGGGAGTTGGCGCCGGGCGGTTCTCGAACTCCTGCAGCATCAGCGATGCGCCGCCGAGCGTCAGCCAGCACCAGCGGAGTTTCCCTTCCGGTTCCCACTTGATTCGAAAGGCGAAGCCGAGGCCGTCGATGTAGAAGCGGATGGAGCGTTCCATCGATGAGACGTGGAGGAACGGAACGACTTCTTTGACGTTCATTCAAAAAATATAGGACGCCGCTGCGCGCGCGCCGAGGAGCAGATGATCGATCGTCCATGCGCCACCGTTCGTGGCAAACATCAGCAGGCAGATCAGAAAGAAGATCAGGTCGTAATGCCAGCCTTGCGAGCCTTTGCCCCAGAAGCCGGTGTGCCAGACCAGCGCCTTGCGGTGCATCGCGCCGAGCATCACGATCATCAGGCCGATGCAGGAGAGGCGCGTCAGCAGGCCTCCGGCGACACCGAGGCCGGCGAGCAGCTCGACGATGCCGACGAGAAGGACGATCGGTTTCGGCAGGCCGAGGTCTTTGGAGCTTCCCTCGGGATCGCGTGCGTGCGCGAAACCGCTCCAGACGAAGACCAGGCCAGTAAGCGCGCGTAGACCAAGGAGGGCGAT